>DBEXMY010000001.1:0-6188 GCA_048168905.1 Collinsella sp.
CGCACGTTGTGCACCGGCTGCGGGATCTGCCCCACGCTCCACGCCAAGAATGTATTGATGGGTGATCGCGCATGAGTGAGCGCCTGACCGACAACCCCTCGCTCTTTAGGCTTCGTGTTCGCTATGGCAAGCGCGATCGCCTTAAGTACCTGGGCCATCTCGAAGTGATCCATACCATTGAGCGCATCGTGCGCCGTGCGGGACTTCCCTATGCCGTCACGCAGGGCTTCTCTCCGCACATGCGCGTGGGCTTCTCTTCGGCGCTACCGGTGGGTACGTCGTCGACATGTGAGTGGTATGACCTGTTTATGACCGAGTTCGTGGCGCTCGACGAGGCGTTTGGGCGCCTGGCTGCGGCGTCTCCGGCCGATCTGGCGCCCATCGAGGCGGCGTACATCGACGTGCGCACGCCGGCGTTGACGGCGCAGCTCACGCGCCTGTCGTATCGCATCGACCTGCATCTGGACCCCGAGGCGCCCGTAAGCGCCGACGAGGTGCATCGTGCGATCGACACGCTGCGCGCGGGCCATGGCATCGACTACGCGCGCGGAAAAAAGAGCAAGCGCTTGGATTTTGATCACACGCTCGTGGGCTATGAGCTCACGGCGGGGGAGCGCCCGGACCATTTGGTGCTCATGCTCGACACCCATGCCGACAACGAGGGCTCCATGCGTCCGGAAATTTTGCTTTCTGCTGCTGATGTTTTGTTGCAGGGCTTGACCCCGGGCGTGGATGCACCTATTGTTTCCACCGGTATGCAAGACCTCGTGACCATCTGCTCCTACGATGTCGAGCGTCAGAATCAAGCATGCGAGGACGATGAGGGCCGACTCGTCAGCCCCATACCTGTGCGAACTTGTGGATTTGCTCCACATACTCGTTGACGGGGTTATTTTCGCCTGCTACTATATTCGGCTGTTGCACTAACTGATGCATGAAGGGCAAGTAAACATGTACGCAATCGTTAACACGGGCGGCAAGCAGTACAAGGTCGCCACCGACGATGTCATCACCGTCGAGAAGATCGAGGGCAATGAGGGCGACAAGGTCACCCTGCCGGTTATCTTCCTCAACGATGGTAAGAAGATCGTCACCGATCCCGACAAGCTGGCCAAGGCCAAGGTTACCGCTCAGATCGTTGAGCAGTTCAAGGGCGAGAAGCAGCTGGTCTTCAAGTTCCACAAGCGTAAGCGCTATCGTCGTCTGAAGGGTCACCGTCAGCAGCTCACCAAGCTGAAGATCGTGAAGGTTCAGGCTACCTCCCGCGCCAAGAAGGCTGTCAAGGCAGAGGCTGAGGCTGTTGCCGAGGCTCCCGTCGCCGAGTAGATTACACTCGTAACGAAAGAGTAGGTATACACAATGGCACACAAAAAAGGACTCGGTTCCTCCCGTAATGGCCGTGACTCCCGCGGTCAGCGCCTTGGCACGAAGCGCTATGCCGGCCAGACGGTAACCACGGGCACGATTCTCGTCCGTCAGCACGGCACGCACATCCACCCGGGTGAGAACGTTGGCCGTGGTAAGGACGACACGCTGTTCGCGCTGATCGACGGTACCGTTGAGTTCCACAAGGGTATCAAGCACAGGGTCAGCGTACGCCCGCTCGCGAACGCGTAATTCACCCTTCATAGAGCACATATGTGGGAGGCACTTGAGTTTTAGGATTCAAGGGTCTCCCTCTTTTTGTAGGAGGCGATTCTGTTGTCACAGTTCACCGATATCAGCCGCATTAACGTGTGCGGCGGCGACGGCGGAGCCGGATGCATGTCGTTTAGGCGCGAGGCATTTGTCCCCAAGGGCGGCCCCGATGGCGGCGACGGCGGTCGTGGCGGCAATGTCGTCATCCAGGCCGATGCTCAGCTGTCTTCGCTGATCGATTACCGCTTTAAGCATCACTTCCGCGCCGAGCGCGGCACGCACGGGCGGGGTGCCCGTCGTAACGGTAAGAGCGGCGAGGACCTGATTCTCAAGGTCCCTATGGGTACCGTGGTGCGCGAGCTCGATCCCGAGACGCAGACCCCGATGTTCGATATTGCCGACCTCGTTCACGATGGCGAGTGCGTTGTCGTGGCGCCCGGCGGTGCCGGCGGCCTGGGCAACACGCACTTTGTGACGTCGGTGCGCCGCGCGCCCGCGTTCGCTCAGCTGGGCGAGCCGGCCGAGGAACACTGGATCGAGCTCGAGATGAAGCTTATGGCCGATGCCGCGCTCGTGGGCTTCCCCTCGGTGGGTAAGTCATCGCTCATCGCGCGCATGAGTGCCGCCCGTCCCAAGATTGCCGACTACCCGTTTACCACGCTCGTACCGAACCTCGGCATGGTGCGTGCCGGCGAATATTCTTACGTCGTTGCCGACGTTCCCGGTCTCATCGAGGGTGCGAGCGAGGGCAAGGGCCTGGGCCATCAGTTCCTGCGCCACATCGAGCGCACGGCACTCATCATGCACGTCGTCGACATGACGGGTGGTTTTGAGGATCGCGATCCGGTTGAGGACTATCGCATCATCAACCGCGAGCTCGAGCAGTATGGCGCCGAGCTTTCGGAGCGTCCGCAGATCGTCGTTGCCAACAAGTGCGACGCGCCGGGCACGGCCGACAAGATTGCCGACCTTAAGCGCGCAGCGCTCGACGATGGACATATGTTCTTTGCCGTGTCTGCTGTGACGGGCGCCGGCCTCAACACGCTGATGCTTGCCGTGGGCGAGCAGGTGGCTAAGCTGCGCGCCGAGTTGGCTGTCTCCGATGAGCCGGTCGTTCTGCGCGACGATGAGTGGGAGCGCCGTCGCCTGCAGCGTGAGAAGCGTTTCCGCATTGTTCAGGAAGAGCCCGGTGCCTTCCGCGTGGTCGGTCGTGCCATCGAGCGCATGGTCATCCAGACCGACTGGGAAAACGAAGAAGCCGTCATTTACCTGCAGCATAAGTTTGCGCGTATGGGTGTTGACGACGCGCTTGAGAAGGCCGGTTGTCGTGCGGGCGACGAGGTCCGCATTTGTCAGCGCGCCTTTGACTTTGAGGGCGCTGAGGACTTCTCGGAGTACGAGGAACTCGAGGATGCTGGCGAGGACGTTGCCGTTGAGGCCATTGACGTGACCGAAGCTGCGAATGAGGGCGTCGAGGTTGTCGATGCGACGGATGCCGCGGACGATGTCGAGACCCCGGAGGGCGAGTAAGCCATGTCGCTGCGCGGTGGAATCGGTCTGCCCGAGCTTCCTCTAGAGGACGGGCAGGAGTTTAGGCTCGGCATTATGGGTGGCACCTTTGATCCCATCCATTACGGGCACCTGGTGACTGCCGAGCAGGCGCGTGAGTCCCTCGACTTGGATGCCGTGCTATTTATGCCGGCGGGCACGCCTGCCTTTAAGCTTGACAAGCCGGTGACGCCTGCCGAGGACCGTTATGCCATGACGGTCCTCGCCACCGCCGCGAACCCGGCTTTCTTGGCGAGCCGGTTCGAGATCGACCGTCCGGGCGTAACCTATACGGCCGATACGCTTCATGCCCTTCGCGACTTTTACCCGCCGCAGGTAAAGCTCTACTTTATTACGGGCGCCGACGCGATTATCGATATTGTGACCTGGCATGATGCCGAACGAATCGCTGAGCTTGCTACCTTTATTGCGGCGACGCGACCGGGCTTTGATATCGATACGGCGCGTGCCCGAATCAAAGAGTCGGGGCTGCCGTTCGACGTGCGCTATATTCAGATTCCGGCGCTGGCGATCAGCTCGACGAACATTCGTAAGCGAGTTGCCCGCGGTATGAGCGTGCGCTATCTTACGAGCGAGTCCGTGCTCGGCTACATTCGCAAACGCAGGCTATATGCCGATTTGGGCCAAGAAGATTTTGAGTGATGGGGGTCTACGTTGTCGGTAGAGGATCAGTTTGAGGGCGATGAGCGCGCGCTGCTCAAGCGCATTCAAGAGCTGCTCGATGTTCGCATGAAGGATAAGCGCAAGCGCTATGTGCATTCGCTGAGCGTTGCCGAGACCGCACTTCATCTGGCCGAGGTCTACGGCGTCGACCGCTTTGATGCCGCTGCCGCCGGCTTGATCCACGACTGGGACAAGGTGCTTTCCGATGACGAGCTGGTCACGCGCGCTCTGCATTACGGCATTAAGATTGCCGGGTCTCCTTCTGCCGCGACGCCGCTTTTGCATGGCCCTGTTGCCGCCTATGAGCTTCCGCAGCTTTTTCCCGAGCTGTCGCCGGCCGTTTTCCAGGCTGTCGACCGTCACACCGTGGGTGCCTGCGACATGACGCCGCTCGATATGGTGGTCTTTGTGGCCGATGCCATCGAGCCCAACCGTCACGGCGACTATGCCCATGCGCTGCGCAAGATGGTGGGGGAGTCGACGCTCGACGAGTTGTTCTTCTCCTGTTTTGCGCAGGGTTTGGTCTATGTGATTCAGTCCGGGCGCTATCTTTATCCCACGGCTATTTCGATTTACAACCATTACGCCCAGCTGCGCTAGCTCGGGCTGTCTAGAAAGAGGTATTCCATGGCCGACGAGACCATGACCGACGAGCAGATTCTTGAAGGTGTGGAGCACAAGAGCTTCGTCGCCACGTCCGACCGCACTGCCGCCTCGCTGTCTGCGAGCGGTGTCGCCGCCGAGGATGTCGCCCGCGCCGCCGCGCAGGCCGCCTACGACAAGAAGGGCGAGGACGTTCAGGTGCTCGACCTGACCGAGCTTTCCGACGTATGCGACTACTTTGTGCTTGCCACCGGTACCAACAACCGCCAGGTCGATTCTATCGTCGACGAGATCGAGGAGAAGGTCGCCGAGGCTTGCGGCGAGCACCCGTTCTCCATCGAGGGTCGCGAGCAGAAGACCTGGATGCTCATGGACTATGGTTCGGTTGTCGTCCACGTCTTCACTCCCGAAGCCCGCGACTTCTACCGCCTCGAGAAACTCTGGGGAGACGCCCCCCAGCTCCCCCTCAACCTCCTCTAGTAGCTCATTTGAGACGGGGTTTAGCTACCCTCACGCATATCGCCGGGCAGGTGCGGTTTTCCGCACCTGCCCGGCTTTCTTTTTGCCCAAAGGCGGTTAATCGTTGAAGCGGGATTGGCGGCCGAAGGAAAGGGCGGTGTCGCCGAATTTGTCTCGGACGGCGTCGATGGCGACGGAGAGGTCGCGGCGGTCGCTGGATTGGGCTCCGCGGTCATCGATCTCGCAGAACAGGTCAGTCTGGATGCCGCCTTGGTGGTCGAAGTCGCTCATGCCGATGCCCGCTAAGCGAACATGCATACCATCCTGCCAGATGTTGTCGAGCAGTTCGAGTGCAACCGCCACGAAGATGTTCTCATCGTCGGTCGGATGAGGCAGCCGGCGCTGTGCCGTACGCCCGCTGCCATACGAATACTTAAGCTTGAGCGTTACCGTGGCACCCGTCAGCCCCTGACGGCGCAGGCGGCGTCCCACTGACTCTCCCAACAGCGCAATCGCCGCCTCAATATCCCCACGCTCAGTTAAATCTTTAGCAAAGGTGCGTTCATTGCTGACCGACTTGACCTCGCGCTCTTCATCGAGGCTCGTGACTTCGGAGATTTCGAGTCCCAGCGCACGCTGGCGCATGCGTTCGCCGTTGACGCCAAAAATAGAGGCCAAGGTGGATTCCGGTGCACGTGATAGCTCGCCGAGGGTGTAGATGCGCATGCGGCGCAGTCGCTCCTCGGCCGAGCGCCCGATGCCGCTCATGGCAGATACCGGCAGCGCGGCCAAAAAGCGCTGCTCGGTTCCGGGGCGCACGATGGTCAGCCCAAACGGCTTATCCCGCTCGCTTGCGATCTTTGCGACCGTCTTGTTGCAGCCCACGCCAATGGAGCAGGTCACTCCCAGCCCTGCCACGCGGTCGCTTATACGCCGCGCAACCAGCAGCGGGTCTTCGGGCGCAAAGCGACCCGGTGTGATATCGATAAAGGCTTCGTCGATGGATACGCGCTCAACACGCGGGGTCTCGTCGGCGAGAATCGCCATGACCTGCGCGCTCACCTCGCGGTAGCGGTCAAAGTGCCCGTGTGTCCAAATGGCTTGCGGGCACAAGCGCTGCGCCTCGGCCGAGGGCATGGCAGAGTGCACGCCAAAGCGACGCGCCTCATACGAACACGTGGACACGACGCCACGCGAATCGGCGTCTCCGCCCACGATGAGCGGCTTTCCGCGCCATTCGGGATGATCGAGCATTT
>DBEXMY010000002.1:0-5003 GCA_048168905.1 Collinsella sp.
AAACTTGGTACAACCACGACCCAGGCCATACATGATATCGGCAGCGATATCAGGGAACTTGACCGAGATGATGAGTACCATACGGCGTTTGTTGCCACCATCGACCACGGCATCGATCACGTAGCCGCTAATGACCATCGAAAGGCCTGCATACAGTGCGTTTTCGATTGAAAAGACCGGAGCCGATAGCGCGCATACGGCAACATCGATCGCCATGACGGTCGAGCCCACCGGCAGCGAGGTGTTACGCGAGATGATTTGGCCAATCGTGTCCGAGCCGCCGGTGTTGGCGCCGGCGCGCAACACCATGCCGTAACCGATGCCCGTAATAATGCCGCCCCACATGGCAGGGAGCATCAGGTCCGCATCCGCCAGAGGTGCTACAAACGGGGCGAACAGATCGGTAAAGAAGCCCAGCAGCACAAAGCCCGTCGCGGTCTGCACCACGTAGAACATGCCGCCCTCGCGCATAACGACCAACAACAGCAAGGCGTTCATCACGATCGTCTGAATACCAACGGGAAGCGATAGGCCGCGCGCCGCGCCGACCGCCTGGATAATGGTGGCAAGGCCCGTAACGCCACCGGCGGCAAGACCGTTGGGAATCAAAAACAAGTCGGTCGCGATGGCGGCCAAGGCACACCCCAACATGATCTGGGGCAGGTCGTGAAAGAAGTTCATCGAAAGAATGCGCTTGATGTCCAGACGATATGCCATGCTGCCTCCCTCAAAAAAGCGCACTCAAACGGATGCGCTTTGAACTTCTTCTTGTATTCGATTCTACCGATTCGCCGGACAAAAACCACCCCTGCGCAGGGTTTATTCTGGATACAAACCCGTCCAACCGTTGGGCTTGGCATCGGCTTGAAGCCACCCGATGTTTTAGACCTCCGAGCCTTCTGCATCGGCGTTGCCGGTAGCCCAGCGATGGTAGCCAATAACAAACGGGTCCAGGTCGCCATCGTCAAGGACGGCCTCGACATTGCTGGTCTCCACGCCCGTGCGTAAGTCCTTGACCATCTGGTACGGGTAGAGCACGTAGCTGCGAATCTGGTTGCCAAAACCAATCGTGGTCTTGGGTCCGCGGATCTCATCGAGCGCCTCGGCGCGCTTCTCGAGCTCAATCTCGTACAGGCGAGCCTTGAGGATCTGCATGCACGCGGCCTTGTTCTGAATCTGGCTGCGCTCGTTTTGGCAGGTGACCACAATGCCGCTGGGAAAATGCGTCACGCGCACGGCGGAGTCGGTGGTGTTGACGCCCTGACCGCCCGGGCCGCTCGCGTGGTACACGTCCACGCGGATGTCATCGGGACTGATCTCGATGTCGATATCATCGGGTAGCACGGGGATGACCTCGACGCCGGCAAACGTGGTCTGGCGGCGCTTCTTGTCGTCGGTGGGGCTAATGCGAACCAAGCGGTGGACGCCGGCCTCGGCGCGCAGCATGCCAAATGCGTCCTTGCCCTCGACGGTAAAGGTCGCACGGTCAATGCCGATGACCTCGGCCGCGGGACAGTCGTTGATGGTGACCTTCCAGCCGCGACGCTGGCAGTACTTCATGTACATCTTAAAGAGCATGAAGGTCCAGTCCTGGGCCTCCAGACCACCCTGTCCGGGCTTGATGGTCACAATGGCATCGCCGTGATCGAACTCACCGGTAAACCAGCTCGAAAGCTCAAGCTCATCGATGGCACGGGCCAGGCGCTCAGCCGTGGCTGCAGCCTCCTCGCGAAGGGCGGCGGCGTCGGGGTCATCCCCCATCTCCTCGGCAAGCTCCAGCGCGGCGCGGGCATCGGAAAGCTCGCCGCGCGCGGTGTCCACGGCAGCGATATCTTCCTTGGTGCGCGCGATCTCCTCCATGGTGGCACGGGCGGCGTCGGCGTCATCCCAAAAGCCAGGGGCAACACTTTTGGCCTCGAGCTCGAACACGCGGGTACGCTTCTCGTCCAGGTGGAGATACGACTCGACCTCACCGAGCCGGTCCGCAAACGCGTCCAGCTCGGCGGGCGTTACCTCTAAAGCCTCAGCCATTAACGATTCCTGCCGTGGCAGTACTTAAACTTCTTGCCGCTACCGCAGGGGCACGGGTCGTTGCGGCCCACGTTGACGTACGGATCGTCGCTCTCGGACTTGCGATAGGTGGTCACCTTGCCACCGTTGTTGACGGCAGCCGGACCACCCTGGACAGCCATGCGGGCCTGCACCTGCGCCTGCTTGCGCAGCACCGAGCCGCCGTTGTCACCATCGACCTCGGCAGGACCGGAGAAGTGCGCACCCTCGAGCGCGGGCTCCTCCTTGTGCTCCACGGCACGCGGGGCAGCCTTGATCTCGATGCGCAGAACCGTACGCAGATAATCCTCGTACATGGTATCGACGAGTATCTGGAACGCGCCGTAGGCCTCGGTCTTGTACTCAACCAGCGGGTCGCGCTGGCCAAAGCCGCGCAGGCCGATGCCGGTCTTGAGGTAGTCCATCTCCTGCAGGTAGTTCATCCAGCGGGTATCGATGACGCGCAGCATGACCTGGGTGTTGAGCTCGCGCATCAGGTCCTCGCCCAAGCGCTCGGCCTTCATGTTGTAGCACTTCTCTACGTAAGCCAGGACATCGGCAGCCAGGGCCTCATAATCCTCGTCGGGGAACTTCGGCGTATCGATGTGGCCGGTGAGCTCCACAACCCACTTGCGCAGGCCCTCCAGGTCGCGCTCGCCATCGTGACTGTCCTTGGTGCAGAACTCCTGCACGCAGCGGTACACGGTGTCGTGCATGACCTCGGTGATGTGGTCGGTCAGGTCCTTGCCGTCCAGAATCTTATTGCGCTCGGCGTAGATGACCTGGCGCTGCTTGTTCATGACGTCGTCGTACTCAAGGACGCTCTTACGCATGGAGAAGTTGATGCTCTCGACCTTGTGCTGGGCGCTCTCGACGGCCTTGGAGATGATCTTGTGCTGGATGGGCATGTCGTCGCCCATGTCGGCCGTGACCATCATCTTGGAGACGCGGTCCATCTTGTCGCCGCCGAACAGGCGCATGAGGTCGTCCTCGAGCGACAGGTAGAACTGGGTCTCGCCCGGATCGCCCTGACGGCCAGAGCGGCCGCGCAGCTGGTTGTCGATACGACGGGACTCGTGGCGCTCGGTGCCGATAACGGTCAGGCCGCCGGCGGCAAGCACGCGCTCGCGCTCGGCCTTGCAGGTCTCCTTGGCCTCGGCGTTAAACTGCTCGAGCTGCTCGGGCGTCACGTCCTCCATGGTCAGGCCCTCGTACTCAAGGCGCTCGCGCACCAGCTCGTCGGGGTTGCCGCCCAGCAGGATGTCGGTACCACGACCGGCCATGTTGGTGGCGATGGTCACGGCGCCGTAGCGTCCGGCCTGGGCAACGATATGGGCCTCGCGTTCATGGTGCTTGGCGTTGAGGACCTCGTGTGCGATGCCGCGCTTGGTAAGGGCGGCAGACAGCTTCTCGGAGCTTTCGATGGAGACGGTGCCCACCAGGACCGGCTGTCCCTTGGCGTGACGACGCTCAACGTCGTCGGCAACGGCGTTGTACTTGGCCTGAATGGTGCGGTACACCAGGTCCTCGTGGTCCACGCGCTGCACGGGCTTGTTGGAGGGGATGACCTCGACGGGTAGCTTGTAGATCTCGCGGAACTCGGCATCCTCGGTAAGTGCCGTGCCGGTCATGCCGGAGAGCTTGTCATACAGACGGAAGTAGTTCTGCAGGGTGATGGTGGCCAAGGTCTGGTTCTCCTCGCGTACGAGCACGCCCTCTTTGGCCTCGATGGCCTGGTGCAAGCCCTCGGAATAGCGGCGGCCTTCCATGATGCGACCAGTGAACTCGTCGACGATCTTGACCTCGCCATTAGTGACCACGTACTGCTTGTCGCGGTGGAACATGTACTGGGCCTTCAGCGCCTGCTGCAGGTGGTTGACCAGCTGGCCGGAGAGATCGGCATAGATGTCATCGATACCCAGGCGGCGCTCAATCTTCTTAAGGCCGCGCTCGGTGGCGGCGATGGTGTGCTTGGCCTCGTCCATGACGTAGTCGCCCGTGGGTTCAACGTCCTCGGTGGCGGTGAGCATGTCGTGCGACACGTCCTCACCGCGCTCCAGGCCGCGCACGGCGCGCGCGAAGTCCTTGTAGGTGCTGGCGGACTTGGTGCCGGCACCCGAGATGATGAGCGGCGTTCTGGCCTCATCGATCAGGATGGAGTCGACCTCGTCGACGATGGCGTAATGGTGGCCGCGCTGAACGCGCTGCTCGGGGCGGGTGACCATGTTGTCGCGCAGGTAGTCGAAACCGAACTCGGAGTTGGTGCCGTAGGTGACGTCTGCCTGGTAGGCCGGGCGCTTGAGTTCGAGCGGCATGTTGTTCTGGAGCAGACCAACGGTCATTCCCAGGTACTTGTAGATGCGGCCCATCCACTCGGAGTCGCGCTTTGCCAGGTAATCGTTGACGGTAACGACATGCACGCCCTTGCCGGCGATAGCGTTGAGGTAGCCGGCCAAGGTGGAGACGAGCGTCTTGCCCTCGCCGGTCTTCATCTCGGCAATATGACCCTCATGAAGCGCCATGGCGCCGATGAGCTGTACGTCAAAGTGACGCATGCCCGTGATGCGCTTGGAAGCCTCGCGCACAGTGGCAAAAGCCTCGGGAAGCATGTCGTCGAGCGACTCGCCGTTGGCGTAACGCTCGCGGAACTTATCGGTCTGGGCGCGGAGTTCCTCCTCGGTCATCTTCTCAAACTGGGGCTCAAGACCGTTGATCTGGTCAACGATCTTGTAGTAGCGCTTAAGGTCCTTATCGGATCCAAAGGACAGCAGCTTTGACATGAATCCCATGTGGTTTTCCTTTTTGGCCATCGCCCACGCCGTGCAGCTGCGGGCGAGTTAAACACAGATGATTGTACTTTAGCCAAACAAGGCGCGGCCTATACGGTCGACCTCGACCGCCACGTAATAACTACGACCCGACCGACCTGCCAAAAAGGGACTGGTTTATTTTGG
>DBEXMY010000003.1:0-11644 GCA_048168905.1 Collinsella sp.
CGAGCATGAGGGTCTCGACCAGGCCGGTGGTCACAGCGCCGGACTCGCCGGAGATGACGCGCGGGTCGCCCTTCTCGGGAGCGCCCAGGGTGCGCATGCCGCGAGCGGTGACCCAGTCGGGGCAGGACACGAAGGCGGTGACGTGGTTGCGCAGGATATCCCAGCCCAGAATGTTGGGCTCGCCGCAGCACAGACCGGCCATGATGGAGGGCATGTCGCCGTCCACGATGCGCGGATCGCCGTCGCCGGCGGCAGCGCCCTTGTACAGACAGGCGGCAGGCGCGCACTCAGCCACGACGAAGGTGGGCGGGTTATCGGGATACAGGTTGGTGAAGTAGCCCACCACGGCGCCGGCGAGCGAACCCACGCCAGCCTGGACAAACACGTGCGTCGGGCGGTTGATGGCCATCTCGCGCAGCTGCTCGGCAGCCTCGGAAGCCATGGTGCCGTAACCCTCCATGATCCAGGACGGGATCTTCTCGTAGCCCTCCCAGGCGGTGTCCTGAACGATGACGCCGCGCTCGCAGGCGTCGGCCTCGGCAGCGGCCATGCGCACGCACTCGTCGTAGTTGACCTCTTCGATGGTCACCGTTGCGCCCTCGGCGGCGATGTTATCGAAGCGGGGCTTAGTGGAACCCTTGGGCATGTGAACGACGGCCTTCTGGCCCAGCTTGTTGGCAGCCCATGCCACGCCGCGGCCATGGTTGCCGTCGGTGGCGGTAAAGAAGGTGGCCTGGCCAAAGTCCTTGGCAAGCTGATCGGAGGTCAGGTAATCGAAGGTGCACTCGGCAACGTCCTTGCCGGTCTCGTCGGCAATGTAGTTGGCCATGGCAAACGATCCGCCCAGAACCTTAAAGGCGTTGAGGCCAAAGCGATAGCTCTCGTCCTTAACGCACAGGTTGGACAGGCCCAGGCGCGCAGCCTGACCGTCCAGACGGGCAAGCGGAGTGACGGTATATTGAGGGAACGACTGGTGGAAGGCACGGGCCTTCTTCACGTGGTCGAGGCTCATGATTCCCAAGTGCTTGTCATCGCTCTTGGGCATCGTGTTGCCCGCCCACTGGATCTTATCGGCCATACGGTGAACTCCTTAAGTCCTCTCTTGCCGGCCCCCGCATACGCGTTTCAGCCCGATCCCATTCACACGGCTGAACTTTTATGTGGATGCCAAACAAAAAGTTTGTTAGTAATGTTCTATCACACTTTTTGATTGGCATACCTAACGAATTGTTTGTTGCCGTAATCGGTACTTTTTCACCGCCGAACGGTCATGAATTGCCTTGTTGATGGATTTGTTTGCGGTCATGTGTGGTTTATGGCACAGTGAGCCCAAACTAATTTTTAGGAAGGCACCTATGACCCCCGCACAGATTGAGTTTTATAAGCGCCTTGCACACGGCCTGGCGCTCCAATTTGGCCCCAACTGCGAAATCGTCGTCCACGATCTGGAGACCGAGGACGTGGACCACTCCATCGTAGTGATCGAAAACGGCCACGTCAGCGGACGCAAACTGGGTGACGGCCCCAGCCATATCGTGTTTGAGTCCATGCACGAGGGCGCCACCGACGTACACGACCGCGAGCCATACCTCACCAAAACCACCGATGGTAAGCTGCTCAAGTCCTCGACGATCTTTATCCGCAACGATGAGGGCAAACCCGTCGGCATTTTGGGCATCAACTTTGACATTACGCTTATGAAGGCTTTTGAGCGTTCGCTCGACGCCTTTACCGGCACCGGCGGCACGGGCTATACCGAGCCCGAGCCTATTACCAAGAACATCGGCGACCTGCTCGAAGACCTGCTGCACGAGTGCGAGCAGTTTGTGGGCAAGCCCGCGGCACTCATGACCAAAGACGAGCGCATTCGTGCCATTGGCTACCTCGACCGTCGCGGTGCCTTCCTCATTTCCAAGTCGAGCGAGCGCGCCTGCGAGTTCTTTGGCATCTCCAAGTACAGCTTCTATAGCTACCTCAATGAGGCCAAGGCGGCGGCCGGCGACAAGTAGGCACTCGCCTGGATTGCCCCTCCCCTTTTGGGCGCGAGTTCTGGAAAGCACGAATCCAAGACCGAGCCGCTTGGGAAGTTCCATATAATCGATGTCATTAGTATTTCGAAAGGATGGGACAGAATGGCGTTGAGCAAGGCATCATGCACCGGTCGCGGATTGATTCCGGCAATTGGTGGACATGTGCACCGCATGTTCGATGAGGGTGAAGACGACCTGTTTTCGCTGAGCCTTGACGACGTGATGGATGATCGCCCGTGGACCGCCGACGAACTCATGGGCGGCGTGGCTCGCCCGTCAAACCCCAATCCCGCACTTGCGCCTAAGGCCGCATCTGCGCCGACTCCTGCGCAGTCGCCCGCACCCACTTCGGCGCCCACACCCGCTCCCCGCCCCGCAAGCGACCCGTCCGAGACGGCGGCATTTCTCGCTGCAGCGACGCAGGGCAAATCGGCCGACAGCACCGTTATGTACAGCGCCCAGCAGTTGCCTGTTCCTGCGGCACGCAAGCCTCCGGTCGCAAGGCTCGATGAGCCCGTTGCCCATCAGGTTGCCCACGATTCCTGGGCTGCAACCGATCTGGATGAGACCTCTACCGGCATGCCGGCGCTCGATGTTCCGGTTAACCCGCTTTTTGCCGCTAACACGAGCGCCGCGGACTATGAGGGCGGTGCGGCATATTCCGATTATTCCGATGGCTATGCTGGCAACGGTCGCATCGAGACAGAGGATTATGGCACCGCATCGAGCGATTATCTCAACGATCCGTACGCTGCCACGCCTGCACCGGAATATGACCCGGAGGCCGCGTCCGCACCGGCGTATACCAAAAGTACGGGCGAAGAGCGCTTCGCCGATTATTACGCCAAGGAAAAGGCGCTGCGTTTCTCGGAATTTCCGCAGGCAGTCAAGGTTGCCTTTATCGCCATTGTCATTGCCCTGCTCGGTGTCATTGCGTTTGAGGGATTCCAGCTGTTCCGCGGCCCCACCCAAGCGGAGTCGGAGACCCAGCAAAAAGAGGACGATAACCAGTACCTGGACATCAACACCCTCAAGGGCGACCCCAACGACGAGGACGACGAGTAGCGAGGACTGAAGGCGAGGGCTGAAGGCGGCCGCAGAATCCCGCATCCAGCACCGGCTTCTAAGTGCTGTTTTGTCATCCAGCTACACTTTTCCGGATAATTTGCCCATCGAATTAGACACTTTTTTTCCGAAGTTTTAAGGTGCCCATTTCGACACTTTTCCGTACTTTTACACGGCTGATTTCGACACTTTTCCGAATGAAAGCCGAATAATCACTTGGGAAACCAACGCCGTTCACGCGTCATTTCGCAGGTGACGCTTGATTTCTGTCCGTACACGTTGATAGACTTCCTCTTGCCTGCAAGGAGCGGGCGCGTTTTATCCAGAGTCGGGGTAGAGAGTTGGCTCCACGATCCCGACGCCAACCGGCCAAGAGGCACGGTGGCCCTGCCAACATCGATGAAAGGAGTCCGTATGGACAATTTCTCTGTGCGCAGTAAGCGCAACTTCCACAACCTGGCAGCCAAGCCAAAACGAATGCATCTTCTGGACGAGCCGAACGGCTACGCCTCGGCCATGGTCAAGAGCAGCCTCTCCCACCAGATGCGCTTTATGGTACAGAAGCTCGAGGAAAAGCTCTGTGCTGCTGGCAATCCGCATGTGCTGCAGATTAAGCTGCTCGGAGACGACTCGCGTGAGCCGTCTAGCTGGAAGCTTTTTGCCGACGGTGAGTGCATCGCGGACGGCTCGGGTGACTTTGCCCGCGAATGCTTCTGCGAGGGAGCTGAGGTGTTTCTGGACCTGTGCCGCGGCGCCGTACGCACAGCTGAGCTGCGCCAGTGGAGTCAGAGGGAGTACGAGCTGTTGAGTGCGGCCCGCGGGATTGCGGGGGGGTGTAGGAGCAGAAGCCTCATGACGGTGGCCTCAGCTGGAATGATGTATCGCTCGATAAATGATCTCAACAACGTAGCCGATGCGCTGCATTTCATCTCAAAGGCATTGAGCGATCGGGCGGTGTCTAGCATTTCTTTGATATCCCCAATTGATTGTTCCGAGAAAGTCTCTTCATGCCCTCATAATCGCCCTTACGAGAAACTTGGGCGAGACAGGCGTCCATATGCCGTCTCTAAACTAACGAGCCGTTCGCGGAAAGAACATCTGGCTAACGTGGGCCAAAGATATACTGGTATCGTTGCAGCAATTATGGAAGATCGGTGCCGCCAATGACCTCCTTGAAATTCCCCAGGCGCTTTGCACTTAGCCTGCTCGTCCCGTTGTCCGCCGCCGTAGCGCTGGCTTTGCCCTC
Source organism: Collinsella sp. (assembly GCA_048168905.1). Taxonomy (GTDB): domain Bacteria; phylum Actinomycetota; class Coriobacteriia; order Coriobacteriales; family Coriobacteriaceae; genus Collinsella. The sequence goes on from DBEXMY010000003.1 coordinate 4,342, forward strand.
AACCGCCCTCGCCGCGTCAGACCCGAACCCGCCCAGCATATCCAACGTGACGATATCCGCAACGGTCGTCACGGCAGGCTCCACGCTGCGTGTCGGCTACGATGTGGACGACCCCGATGGGGTGCGGTCAGTCACGCCGATAGTCGAGGTCGTCGTCGATAGCGATGACGGAGGCCAAGGCAACAGCTCCCGTCTCGCCTTCCAGTCGACCGGCGACACGACCGCGGGCTTCGATATCCCCACCTCCCCGAGCGACCAGCCCTGCAGGTATCGCATCATCGGCCTCGGCGTGACCGATAGCCTTGGATGGGTTACCGATGTCTACGACGCGGCGTATGCCGAGGAGAAGGGGCTCGACTGTCCGACCTTCGCCACCAGCCCTCTCGTCTATGAGGTGACCGAGGGGCCCGAGGACCAAAACCCGCCGACCGTGTCCTCCGTGTCGCTCTCGAGCAGGGAGGTCGCAACCGGTGCCGACCTCCACATCTCTTGGACCGTCTCCGATGCCGACGGCGTTCGCTCCGTTTCCCCCATACTGCGGCAGGGCTGGGAGAATTCGGACGACGGCTGCTCTGTTTCGTCAGCCTATTATCACGGAGGCTCGTCTATCGACGGGTTTGACCTCACATTCGACAGCAATAGGATCGGAAGGCACAGGCTGATCGGCCTTTCGGTCACCGATGGCCTAGGGTTCGAGACCGATGTGTACGAGAGTTCCTACGCCAGGGCCAACGGCATTTCGGGCGCGACTTTCTCGGTTGGCGACCCGAGCGAGCTGTGCTTCGAGGTGACCGGCAGCGCGATCGACCGGAACCCGCCCACGGTCTCGAACGTTTCCATCTCCGCGAAGAGGGTCCCCGTCGGCGGGATCCTCCGTATCTATTGCAATGTAGGCGACGCGGACGGCGTAAAGTCTGTCTCCCCGATCCTCGGCGACCCCGGCTATGTCGAGGACCCGAACTCTTTAAAGACCCGCAAAACGTTGAGCTGCAGCTACGATGCGGCAAGGGGCTATATCGAAATCGAGTTCCCCACGTCGCTCTCGATGGGCTCGTTTGAAATCCAAGCCCTCGCGGTCCTCGACAAGACGGGCCACGAGACCTTCGTCTACAGCTCCGCCTACGCCGAGCGTAACGGCAAGACCGGCGTTCAGACCTTTGATGTCGACGACGCGGGGGACGTCACCTTCGACGTGACCGCTCCGCTGTATGCCGCCACCAAGGGCGACGGGCAGGCGTATGCAAAGGACGGCGAGGCCGGTCTGACCTTCCGCTTCAGCGGTCCTCTCGATGAGTTCACGCGTCTCCTCGTGGACGGAACTGAGGTCTCCGCCGAGAACTACACCGCAACCAGGGGCAGCACGATTATCGAGCTCAGGCCGTCCTACCTGGACACGCTCGCCGGCGGCGGACACACCGTCACGGCCGTCTGGAAGGACGGGACGGCGACCGATGCGTCCTTCACCGTGGAGGGGAAGGCCCAAGGGGAGCAGGCGGGCGGAAAGACCGACGTAGATTCACCCGGCGACAACAAAAGTGATCCTGCCACTCCTGAAAAGGACGCCGACGAGGCGGCTACAAAAAAGTCGGGACGCACGACAGCCGATGAACCAAAGCTCGCTGCAACCGGCGACTCCACTTGGATGGCCAGCATCGCATTGGCCATGGCGGCCACGGCCTGCTTCACGGCAGCGAGAAGGCTTGAGCCCAAGCAGCATAGGCACGAACAGTAGCTCAAAGCGAACTCAACTGGGAAGGGCAGATGGATAGCCGTCCTTCTCTTATAATCAACCCAATCCGCTGAAATGCAATCAGTTAACGAGTTTCGCCAGACGCTCGGCCTCTACCCCGCTCTAGCAAGCCACCAGGCGATGAGATAATGCCCACGACTATCAACGTAAGCAAGGAGCGCGCTATGGCAGACAACGAGACCAAACCCTCGGCGAACGACGGCCGAGAGGAGCTCGTGGCAAAACAGCTCGCATCGACCAAAATCCACCTCGCGCTCACTCAGAAGCGGGTGGACGTCTCCGGCGCCATCAAGCTACCGCTCGAGCGAATTCCCCAACTCGGCGTGGCGTTCGCCTCGCTCCCCTCGATGTTTCGCACCGTCACCAACACGGTGAGCGTGCCCACGCTGCTCCAGGCGACTGACAAATATGGTAACCCGCTCGATCCGTCGAAACTCAACACGTTCAAGGACGGCAGCGGTCTCACAGGGGGCTACCGCGACGCCGCCAAGGGCCTTGGGCAGGCGCGCTTCCACGTAGTCGAGGGCGACATCGCCACGAGCGTCACGCAGGTGCCTTACGATCCAACATCGCTATTCATGGCAGCCGCAATCGCGCAGATAAACCAAAAGCTCGACTCCATCCAGGAGTCCGTCGACGAAATGTTCGAGTACATGCGTCAGCGCGACAAGGACAACATGCGTGGCAACCTCAAGACGCTCGCAGACATCCTCAACGGTTACGGCCTCAACTACGGCAACGCCACCTACATGGCAAACGCCCATATGAAGGTGCTCGACATCAAGCAGTCGTCCGCGCAGGACATGGAACTCTTCCGCTCGCAGGCACAGGCGGATCTGAAAAAGAAAGGGTTCATCGAGGTGCGAGACGGCTTGGGCAGACGCCTCGACAAGGTGCTCGACTACCTCAAAGACTGCCAGCTCGCCACCTACATCCACGCGTTCTCGCTGTTCCTCGAACCCATGCTCGCCCAGAACTTCGAGCCCGCAAAGCTCGCGGACGCCACTGCGAAGATCGAGGCTGATTCGATCGCGTACCGCGAGCTCTACACCGACTGCTACAACGCACTCGAAGCGGGGGCTGTCGACACCGTCGATGCGGCACTGCTGGGCGGTATCGCGTCCGCGGGCAAATTGCTCGGTCACGCCATCGCAAAGACCCCCGTGGGCGACCATACACTCATCGACGAGGCGCTCGAAGGCGCAGGAGAGAGCATCGGAAAGTTCAACGACAAGCAATCCGAGAAACTCCTCGAAAAGCTCCATCAGGCAAAGACGCCCGACGTCACGCCGTTCAAGCAGAGCGTAAAGGAGATCGACACCCTCTACAACCGCCCCGCGCAGATCGCCGTGGACGCTGAGAACGTCTACATCTTGCCTGCCAAGCAGCAGGAAGAGTAACGATACGCGACAGGCACGCGCCATGCAGACAGCTAACGCCCCTACCTTCCCGCCGCCTTCAGCTTCAGCAGCAGGTCGCCCAGCTCGGGGCACTTGCTAGAGAGGCGTGTCTGGGCCCGCTCGCCCATCCCCCAACGTTGGCGGACTTCTTGGGCGCGCGGACTCACGTGATAGTCCCCGTCCATCACCTGCTTGAGCAGCTTGGCGGTCACGCGCGCATCGGCTAGGGCGCTGTGGGCATGGCCCGTCGACTCGTCAAACTCGATGCCGAACCACGTTGCCGCGTCGCCCAACGAGACGCGCCCGTGGCTGTCAACGTCCATGATCGAGGTGTAAAACGCCTGCAGGTCGGCCCAGTCCGTAGGAAATGTGGAAAGGTCGATGTGCTTTGCCTGGCACTCGGTCAAAAGCTGCCGACGGTCCGCACCGCTCCAACAGACCACCTGGGCGGAGTAGCGACCGATCCAATCGCTGAGCCTTTTTATCACCATGTAGAGCGGATCGGCCATCGCGGTGTCCACGGCCGATATCCCCGTGAGCTCGCGGACGGGGAACGCAACGCCTTCGGTAAATTCCGTCTGCACAAACTGCGAGAACTCGCCCATAACGTTGCCGTGGTAGTCGAGCTTGACGGCGCCGACCTCGATAATCTCATTGCGCATTCCACGGCGCTGGCGCTGCTTTGGCACCGGCGCAAACTCAAAATCCAGCACAATCTGGCGCGCAAAGTTCGTCGTATCGATAGCCGAGATACACGGCGTCTTTTCAGCTGACACGGTTAGGGCCTTTCTCCGTTGCTGGCCGCTTACTACACAGGCGGCTACATTGCTGTAAGGATAGGCGCCCGTGCGGACGTGAAAGCGGGGCGCAATACCATGCGCCAAGCACACGCCATGCAGACGGCCCCAAGAGAGTCGCCCGCTCTATTCAAATGGATGAAAAAGATTGAGGCCCGGTGACTTGAATCAGAGGTCATCCCGGGCCCATCAGAGCTCGTAGAGCTCTTGGTTGCTTTGGTCTCGCTCTTCACGGCGCTTATCGAACTTTCCGAGGCACTCAAGCAGCATTCGAAGCATAACAAGTCGCTGCCATTAAGGCACCGACCTCTTGACCAAGCAACGGCGTTTCCCAGCTCTCCAGAACTTGGGCTGCCGTCAACTTTATTCTATCCGCGAGCATCTGGTTTACCAAATGGATTTTCGGTAAAGGAAGCACGGCACGCCCGCAAAACCACTACGCCCCAAGTGCCGCCATGGGAATCACCGCCACGCCGTCGTCGCGTGTATAGGCAATGCTCCCCTTTCCAACCACGACCGCCAAAAACGCCGGCGCGGCATTCTGGGCGGCAGGATTGGAGAGCACTTTCCTCTCCAGCGCCTTGAGATTTCTCGCTCCATCGTCTGCTTTCGCATCACTCAGCTTGACCTCGATGGCTCCCCAGCGCCCGTCGTGCTCAACGATCAGATCGACCTCAAGGCCCTTCTCATCTCGGAAATAATGGACACTGTTGTCGACACCGCCGTAGGTGGAAAGGAACACGCGCACGTCGCGCAGGACGAGATTCTCAAAGAGCATCCCCAGCGTTTGCATATCGCCAAGCAGCCGCTCAGGGGTAGCCCCCAGCAACGCCGCCGCAAGTGACGGGTCACAGAAGTAGCGCTTGGGGCGCACGCGAACGCGGGCCTTCGAGCGCATGGGCGGCTCCCATCCGCACAGGTCCTCGGTCAGCTTGAGCCTGTTGAAGAGGTCCAAGTACGCAGCGATGGTCCTCTCGTCGGGGCCCGCCTCACCGTACGAGGCGTCCTTTACGAGCGTCTTGTACGTGACAGCCTGGCTCTCGTTCATGGCAAGAGCTCGCAAAAGGCCGTGTGCAAGCTCGGGCGACATGCCCTCGTCCAGCACGTTGACGTCGAGCACCGAGTGCACGTACTGGCTTGCCGTCTCTCGCGCAAGATCTTCCGAAAGCCCAAGATTTGCAGGCCAACCGCCCCTGCAGCACCAGCGGGCGACGTCATCCACCGTGCTCTCGCGACGCTGAGGGGCAAAATCCTCGCCCTTAAAGAGGCTTGCCAGTGACACGAGCGGCTCGCCGTCGCCCGACTCACACAGGGCCATGGGGCGCATTGACAGACGGGCGATCCTACCCGTGCCGGAATGACGAACATGGCTGCGCTCCTCGCTTTTGAGCGCGGTCGAGCCCGTGAGCAAAAGTGTCCCCCGTTCGTTGCCGCTCGCGTCCACGAAACGCCGGGCGGCATCCCAAACCTCGGGCACCTCCTGCCATTCATCGACCAGGTGTGGCGCATCGCCGATGAGCGCCAGGCTTGGGTCGACCTCTGCCGCCGCACGCTGCGCAGGCTCATCGAGCCTGGAGACGCTCGCCGAGCGAGAGAGCGCCGTCCAGGTCTTGCCGCACCATTTGGGGCCGTTGATCTCCACACAGCCAAACGCCCGCATAAGGGTGTCGAGGCGCTCCTCTATGAGCCGGGGCCTATATCCCTTTTGGGTCAATCTCTTTGGTGCATCCATAGACGGCCGTCCCTCTCTATCACGCGATATGCGAAATTACGCCATTCTCAATGCTGATTTTACGCTACTTTCAATGTAGTTTTTACGCCATGACAGATGTAGTTTTTACGCCATTTTCATTGAAGGTTTTACGCTTGGCATCCTTAGCGCATCCCATTCCGAGCATCACATCAGAGCGCGCTTGGTTATCTCCGCTCGCACATCTCGGCAAACGAAATCAGCTTGGCATCTCCCCTGCTCGCCGCAGCTTCCTGACATCCTTGCGTAAAGCCTCGCTTCGAGAAGATCGCATAGCTTTTGTGCTGCCGCCTAAAGAGCTCGCTTCGATGCACGAGCTTTTGCAGCACGTCTTCGCCCACCGGTTCATTGCGCCATTTGCATTCCGCAAACAGCGCAGTGCCCTCGCCATCGTCAACAATCAAGTCGATTTCTTCCTGCGTATGCGTGCGATTATCCGTCCCCCACCAGCGCCCAACGCTTGCCGGAACCACATCAAGCTGGCCCGCCCGCGCGAGTTCGTACACGTATTGTCTGCATATAAGCTCAAAGACCGTACCCATGTAATCCGATACGTGCGGCTCAATGCGCTCATACGCCATCTCGGCCATATCGTTTTGAATCAGCCCGATGTTCTGCGGAACAAACTTGTACCAGAACCTAAACATCTGATCGCTCAGCAGATACACGGCTCGCTTATTGCTCGTCTCGTTTAGGGGCAGCTCGCGCTCGACAATCCCAAGCGACGCCAGCTTATCCACATAGCTCTTTACGTTGCTCGCAGGGATTCCCGTAGAGCTCGCAATCTCTGAGATCTTCGAGCGCCCCTGAGCAATTGCTTGCACGATTGCATCATATTGCTCGGGATTGCGCCACTCTTGCAATAGCAGGTTACTCGGCTCCTCAAAGAGATAGCCCGTAGGAGTAAGAAAAAGACGTTTGATGTTGTCCTTGAGCGGTGCGGCAGGATCGACTTTCTCGATATATGCAGGAATGCCGCCCGTCATGCCATAGCAAACTGCAGCGTCTTCGCGACCCATGCTCTGCCACAGGCCGAGGGTCGTCATAAAATCGAGCGGCAAGATCTTAAACTGGGCCGTACGCCTACCGTATAGTGGGCTCTCGTAGCCCAACACCTGTTCCTCCATAAACGAAAGAGACGAGCCGCACAGGATAAGCATGAGCTTGGTCTCTTTGTACAAGTGATCGATCTTGTCTTGCAGCAACGAGCTGATCTCGGGATTCGATTGGGCGAGATAGGGATACTCGTCAATCACAACAATCAAACGTTCCGTGCGAGCCATGGTGGCCAACGCATCGAACGCCTCGTCAAAACTACGAAACGACACACCTGCAGCACCAACCGAACCCGCAAGTATCGCTTGGCTAAAGCCGTGCAGGTTTGCCACTGCATTGGTACGACGAGCTTGAAAGTAAATAGCCTTCTTGTCTTGGATGAATTCTGTGATGAGACGCGTTTTGCCCACACGACGACGGCCGTAAATCACAGGCATCTCAAAGGAGCCCGTGCCATACAGTCGATTGAGCTCGGACATTTCCGCCGTTCTTCCGATAAACATAGGGCCATCCTTCCTTTGCGTTATAGCTAGCTATATTATACTTTCCT
>DBEXMY010000004.1:0-13779 GCA_048168905.1 Collinsella sp.
TACGGCGTTTGGTAAAACGCCGTAACTAAAAACGGTTGCCGCGGAAGCCGCCACCGTTGCGGCCGCCACGATCGCCACCGCGGCCGCCGCGGTCGTTACCACGGTTGCCGCCGAAGCCGCCACGGTTGCCACCGCGATCGCCATAGCCACCACGGTTGCCGCCAAAGCCGCCGCGACCGCCACGGTCGCCGCCACGGTCACCAAAGCCGCCACGGCCACCGCGATCGCCACCGCGACCGCCACGGTCGCCGCCACGGCCACCGCGATCGCCAAAGCCGCCGCGACCGCCACGGTCACCGCCACGGCCTCCGCGATCGTCACGGCCGCCGCGAGGACCGCGGTCCTCGTCCAGGCCCATGGCGACGAGCGGAGCGATAACCTTATCGAGGGCAGCCATCAGCTCGGTGGCCTCCTCGTAAGAAAGCTCGGGCAGGAGCTTCTCCTTCTTGTTGGCAAGCTCGACCAGGCCCTCAGCGGCATCCTCGGCAGCGAAGACGACGATCTTGCGCATATCGCCCTCGGCGTCGTCGATGCGGCCGACCAGATCGGCAGCCTCGGCCTCGGCCATCAGGCCATCGAGCTCACGAAGGCGCATGCCCAGCAGGTCGGACATTTCCTTCTGCTCCATCTTGGGCTTGAGGTCAAGAAGCTTGATGGCGCGCTCGATGTTCGCCATGCGCTCGGCCTTGGCCTCCTCCTCCTTGGAAATAGCAAAGCGACGGCTACGCAGCAGGCGGGCGGCCTTCTGCATCTTGTCCATCAGCTCTTCGTCATCGTAATCAACGGCGGCCTCGGCAACCTCGGCCTCCTCCTCGGCGGAAACCTCGTCAGCAGCCTCAACCTCGGCAGCTTCGGTCTCCACGGTCTCGACTGCCTCAACCTCGACAGCCATGGTCTCGTTCTCGGTCTCGTTCATGATCTCTTCGTTCTCAGACATGAGACTCCTTCTTGGCCCTCTCGGGCATCATCGCCCCATTCGCGGGGCCCGTCGCGCACTCTTTGCGCTTTAAACATTCATGCCTCTCGGCAAAACGTCCATTAGTTTATGGTGTCGCCATTCAATCTAGCTGCAGAATCTATGTGCACACATTAATGCGACATGTGCGACTCGCGACGAGCGTACACAACCGATACCACAAATCCGACCACGGCAATTACAGCCGCCACACGCACGGCTGCCGCAAATCCAATCGCCTGGGCAACGTCGGTCGCAACGCCAGCGGCGCCGGCAGTCGCCGCAGAACTCGAGAGCAGGCCGATAAACAGCGACGGGCCAAACGATGCGGCAATCATGTTCCACGTGTTGAGCAATGCCGTTCCGTGAGGATGCTCGGCGACAGGCAGCGTCTCCAAGCCGGCCGTTTGCGAGGCGCTCAGCACCAAACCGACTCCGGCATACACCACAACGGTCAGCGCCACGACGACGCCGATGTTCATGCTTGCCGCCGTCACCGAGATGGCAGTCTGCCCCACGGCGATCAGGGCAAAGCCGACCGGCAGCAGCGGCCATGCGCCACGGGCGTCCATCACACGTCCGCCCACAATCGAGGTCACGGCGTTGCAGGCAATCGCCGGCAAAATGAGCAGGCCCGCAATAAGTGCGGTCATGCCGTATGCGCCCTCAAAATAGAGCGGCAACAAAACGCTCATCGAGAACGTCGTCATCATCGACACCACCACAAGCAGGCACGCAGGCCAAAAACGAACGCTCGCCATGGGACGCACGTTAAGCACCGGATGCTCGAGCTTAAGCTGGCGGGCCGCAAACAAGCCGAGCAGCACAATGGCGGCGAAGAGCGTCGCGATGCCGGCAATCAGATTGGTCGAGAACTCGCCTACGGAATACACAAATGCCGTAATGCCGGCAGCGAGCAAAACAACCGACAGGATATCAAGCGTGGCGTTCGAGCGCTCTCCGACATTCTGAACAAGCTTTACGCCCGCCGCAGTGACCGCAATGCCGGCCACCAACGGCACTACGAACACCGCTCTCCAGCCAAACAACGTGCACATAAGACCGCTGATCACGGGCCCAAACGCCGGCCCCAGCGTAATGCAGGCACCGCCCAGGCTCAGATACAGACCAAGCTTCTCGCGCGGGGCGCAAGACAGCACCACGTTCATCATGAGCGGGAACAAGACGCCCGATCCCGCAGCCTGCAAAATACGACTTGGCAGCAAAACGCTAAACGACGGAGCGACCAGGCACAGAACTTCGCCGGCGACCATACATCCGCATGCGAAAAACAGCAGCTTGCGCGTCGAGAAACGGCCGGACAGGAAGGCCATGATGGCCGTAAAGATCGAACTCACGATCATGTAGCCCGAAACGAGCCACTGCGCCATGGTGGCACTCACCGAAAAGGTCGCCATAATGTCGTGCAACGCCACGTTAATGATGTTCTCGTTAAACGCGGCAACAAAGGCTGCAACATACATTACGACGAGAATCGCCGAGGCTGTCGACGGTGATTGAGTTCGCTTTTGGGATTTGGTCACCATGAAATTCCTTCCTCTTAGAACGACAATCGCATCGCCCCAGAGGAACGGTCCAGGGCGAAAATGAGCCCTAGACTTACACCAGACGCCGTACACGACAAATCTGACAACATGGTCCAACGTCGAAAGATTGTAACGCGGACGCGCAGCTTTCCTTCCGCGCTATTATTAAAAGTCCACGAAAGCATAAGACATGAGGAGCCCGCCATGATTAAGCCCATCATGAAATCCGAGTTCTTTTTGCGTCTGCCTTCCGAAGACGCAGGACCCGACGATGCCGCGACCGGGCAGGATCTCCTGGATACACTCCACGAGCATGAGCACGAGTGCGTGGGGCTCGCCGCCAACATGATCGGCGTGCGCAAACGCATCATCTGCGTAAAGGACGGCAACAGGACACTCCTGATGTACAACCCGCAAATTCTTGAGCAGGTCAATGCCTATCAGACGAGCGAAGGATGCCTCTCGCTGATCGGCGAGCGTCCCTGTACCCGCTATCGCCGCATTAAGGTTGAGTATTTGGACGAGAACTTCGTCCACCGCATCAAAAACTTCTCGGACTACACCGCCGAGATCATCCAGCACGAAATCGACCACTGCAATGGCGTCGTGGTTTAGGCCACCTGCCAAAATGAGGGTACCGGAGGCCTCCCTATGGATATCAGCCGCTTTGGCGAATTCGCCATCTTAGCGCAGTCACGCACGTTTCTTGATGCGGCGGAACTGCTTTTCATGTCGCAATCAACCCTCTCCAAGCACATCATGGCAATGGAGCACGAACTCGGCTGCAAGCTCATCGATCGAAGCCAGCGCCACGTAACACTCACCGCGCAAGGTGAAGCGCTCCTCCCCTATGCGCAAAAAATTGCGACGCTTCAGCACCGTTATCTTGCCGCCATTCAAATAGGCGCAGGTGAGCCGCTCGAGCACCTCACCGTAGGTTCTATCCCCATTATGGCCCCTTATGGGATCACGGACGCCGTCATCGATTTTCAGCAGGCGAACCCCTCATATTCCGTTGAGCTCATCGAGGGCGAGGGCGACACACTCAAGCGCATGCTCCTGCACGAGGACATTGACCTGGCCTTCATCCGTGACGGCGGCGCCATCGAGCCGGAGTTCAAAAAGATTCCCTTTACGACCGACCGGCTCGTGGCCGTCCTTCCACTCGACCATCCGCTCGCCGAACGTGACACCGTCGAGATAGACGACCTTATCGACGAGAATTTCCTCATGCTTCCCCAAGGCTCGTTCGTAAGCGAGCTCGTCCTTTCCCTTTGTCGCGAAGCTGGATTTGGCCCACGTGTTACGTTCACCGGCAAACGAGCCGAGAACATCATCTCCCTTGTCGCGCGCGGCGCCGGCGTCTCATTCCTCATGCGCAAGCCGGCGGAATCGCTCGCCAGCGGAAAGGTAGCCCTGGTGCCGCTCGAGCCCGCGACGACCTCCGAGGTCAGGCTCTACCTCAAGCGAAACGCCGCGCACTCGCAGGCGGTCGTCTCGTTCATCGGCTTCCTCCCCTACCGTCAGCTCCTGCAGGGCGACCGTACGTCTTCCACCGCGGCACGACCGTCATAATCCCCGCTGCTCCACAACCGCAGACTTGTGTCCGCAAACACGCTGACAACGGCACAAAACACAAATATGCCTCGGGCGGCACGTCGCCGTCCGAGGCATATTTAGTTAAAGTGCGCAGACAGACTAGTCCACCGAGATGTTGAGCGCCTTACCGCCCTCGTCCTTCCTGGTACCGATCACCATAGCGGCGACAAGAGCCAGAACGAAAGCGACCACACCGGAGATGACAAGGCCGATAAAGCCCATGTCGATGCCGGCAGGGTTAATAAAGCTCGGAAAACCGAGCGGGCCGGAGGCACCGAAGGCATAGAGTTTGGCACCCATGAGGCCGGCGATGGCGCCGCCTACACCAGCGGAAATAAAGGTTGCCCACATAAGACGCTTACGCGGCAGCAAGATGGCGTAAAGCGCAGGCTCGTTGACACCGAAAATCGAAGAGACAAGGGCGGGAATGTTGACGGCAGCATTTTCCTCGGAGTCCTTGGTTCGGATGACCATGCCAAGCACAGCACCGGCGATGGCACAACCGCCTGCATACACGAGCGGGTTAATGAGGTCATAGCCGTAGGTTGCGACATCGAGGAACCACAGCGGGATGATACCCCAGTGCAGGCCGAACATGACGAGCAGGCTCCAGAACGTGCCGATGACGAAGCCGGCGATGGCGGGCTGGAAGTTGATGAGCATCAAGATGATCTGGGCAACGATGTTGGAGAGGACCGTCATGACCGGACCGACCACAAGCAGGCCAAGGATGCCGCAAATGAGGAGCGTCAGGATGTTGGAGAAGAACGAGCTCACAAGCGCGGGCAGCGCGTTAGAAAGGGCCTTGTGCACCTTGGAGGCAATCCAGACGATAAAGATCGCAGGCAGAATCGTCGATGAGTAATTCTGCATGATCAGCGGGATGCCAAAAATATCACCGTAGACATTGGACTCGAAGACCGTGCCGGCGCCGAGCGTGTAGAGCGGATCTCCGCCCATAAGGGCAACGAGCGTCGGGTAGACGAGGATACCACCGAGCGCCATTCCCATAACGGGCTTAAGTCCGAACTTCTTGGCCGACGTCCAGCCAATGATTAGCGGAAAGTAATAGAAGACCGAATCTCCGATTGCCGAGAGCGTCACATACGTATTGCTGTCCTTGGCAAGCCAACCGGCAACCGTGCAGAGCGCGAGCATCGACTTGATAAAGCCACCGGCCATAAGCACGCCAAGAACCGGTTGCAGAATCTCGGAGATGATGGCAAGCAGACGCGAGAATGGATCGCTCTTTTTGACGTCGTCGCCTTCATCGATATCGAGCGCGGGTTTGGAGTCGAACCCGCCAATCTGAACAAGGTCGTTGTAGACGGCCTCGACAGTGGCACCAATCACGACCTGATACTGTCCGCCGGCCTGGATAACGTCAACGACGCCCTTCGTCGCCTTAAGCTCATTGGTCTGGGCGAGCGATTCATCCTTGAGGTGGAAGCGGAGACGCGTAATGCAGTGGCTCACGTCTAACACATTGTCTCGACCACCGACCTTTGTGATGATTTCATCGCAAAGCTTCTGGTATTTCATGGAATTCTCCTTTTTCTGAGCGGGGTATAGCATCGATTTCATGCCTCCGTAGTCGACGTGGGAGGACAAGGAACCCGCTTCCCCCTTTGAAATCCGCGGACGCACGTACGCCCGGGATGGGAAACGGCAGAGAAGATGGAAGATACCGATCACATGGCAGCGAGCCTCATTGGCCCATGCCACGCAATCAGGCCTACAGACGCGAAGCTGCTGCGCCGAGAAGTCTCGTCGTCTGGCAGAACTTGTCACACAGACGTTCCGGTTCGCCCTGGGGAATCTGAGTACGCTCGGTCTCAAAGGAGAGGCCGTACTCGCGTGCCGGAAGGAAATACTCGAAATAGCCGTTGGTGTAACCGCAAACTATTCCCTCGACCGGGCATTCGCGCTTCATGCGAATACCCAGGTCGCTGCCGAGCTCACTCGGGAACACAAAGAGATGCAGGCCGCCCAGACTGATGACGGCACACTTAAGCGTGAGCGAAAAGTCGTCATGGGCAACGGTGTGATAGAACGTCTGAGGCTCGATGCGGTCGAGAACGACCTCGCGATCGAGCTTGATCTGGGAAATCGCCTCGGCAAGACCGGTCGAAACGCGCTCGACCTCGGGAATGCCGCGTCCCTGGCGAAAATTGCGGTCGCTACAGTCGCCAGCAGCACCGACGACCATGGCCGGATAGTAGCCAAGACTCTGAGCGAGCTTTTTGCCGGTAAGACCGGCGAGTTCGCTCGTGAGCTCCGTGCAGTCGGGTCCGACGCAAGCGGAATGCACCGCCCAGTTCACAAAGCCCGCAAATGGCTTGCCTTCGGTATCGAAGAACGATACGACAATGACCTCATTGTCGGCGAGTTCACCTGGGATGATGCGGTTGTCGTAGAAACCGGTGATGACCTGCTTGCCCAAGCGACAAATCGCGGGCTGTGCGTTGGCGCGGCACTCCTCAAAGCATTGGCAAATGGTATCGAGGAACCAGCGGTAGTAGTCCTCGTCGAATTTTCCCGTCCACCAGCTGCGGTGGTAAGCGACGATTGAAGTATGGTCGTGCGTCGCCGAGAGCAGAACGCAATCACGGTCAATGCCGTAGCGCTCAGCGAGCATTGTCTTGACTTCCTCGGCCATGCTTTCCTCGAACTCGAGGACATCGGCATTAAAGAGAAACACTTCACGTTCGCCTTGCTGGAAGAGGATGGCGTTGGCAAAGACGTCGTCATGGACGCCTGTCGCAGGTTCAAGACGGTTGGGAAGATTGCGGTAGCCAATCAGGTAGATGTCGCCCTGTGGGGTAATTTTGCGGCGCGCGTGTCCAATGTTCATGCACGTTCTCCTTCTGTGTCACGCCGCATTCAAGGCGGCAATGATGATTTCGACGAGGCGCTCATGGGATCCGGCGGCAAAACCGGAGTTCATAGCCTCATAGGTGATTTTTTCGTACGCGTCGGGAGCCGGTAGGTACTTCTGTCCGCCGTTGACGAGCGTGGCAAAGAACACAGAGCCGGACCGAGCGGCGCGCACAGTGGCGCCGAATGCACTCGAGACCTCGGGTTGTACACCGACAAGCTCGACGTTTCCCAGCCGGAGCAGATAGACCCTCGTGCGCTGCTCGCCAGCGGCATGAAACTCATACGTTCGGTGCGGAGCCAAAGAGTGAAAATCGGCGCGTGTCTGAGCGGGCAGGAGAACGTCGACCGTGCGGGCATCGATGCCGGTGGCGTCATCCTCACGCGCCATGCGAGCGGCCTCGATCAAAGCATCGCCCAAGGCCTGCCCCTGCTGGTGCAGCATGCGGTATCCGTCTTCATGGGCATCGACCGTCTGCTTAACGCCGGCCGCATCGAACATGACGTTCATGGCGCGCTCCGCCGGACCTTGGTCGCCCGCGGCGCCTGGCAGCAACAGGGCAACGCCGCCCAGCTCGCGCTCGAGTGACATGGCGGCAAAACCAAAGAGGTCTCCGCTCGCCATGTGCCTCCCCTCGGAGTCGCGCGACCCGTCGAGCACGGAGGACTGAACGTCCGCCGTCGCGAGCACGGCAACATACTCGCCCCCGGCATCCCTTATGGCGAGTACGGGCATCGTGTGGTCGGCAAACCCCCTGGGATTCGAGCCCAACCACCAGCCGGCAGGCGTCTCAATGTCGCGATTAACGTTCACGGGGCATTCGCCCTCCACAGTGGCGAGCGTGGCAGAGCGAATGCCCGCAACAGCGCGCTCGACAGCCGTGCGGGCGGCAGCGACGAGCGCTGCGCGATAGCGCTCGTTGCGGTTGCGGGCAGCATCGTCGACAAGATGCCCGGGAGTGCGGACGTGAGGCATGGAAAACGTGTGGGTAGGAACCACCCAAGAATAAGCACCGCTGCAATTGGCGGCATCCTCAACAACCTCACGCAGGTCGGCGAGTAGAGCCGGAGCGATCGAGGTGACCTCAAGCGAAAGGACGCAGGCGCGTCGCCCCGTCCCCTCGATGATAAGGGCACGGGCGAAGACCTCATGACGGAGTTCGTCGAAACCGTCGAAGGGCAACACGTCCCCAAGATCGATGGCCACACGAGCGGCCCCAGCCCTCATCTCTCCTTCGTCCATGGCAGATACTCCCCTCTGATTGCCGCTCACTCGACACCGTACAGTTGCTGCGCCGTACCGCCAAGCACAAGGTCGCTGTCTGTATCGCTCAGATTTGCAGCGCGAACGCAGGCGACACCCTCGGTGAGCCACTCGCGTTTAACGGGATAGCTCGTGCCAAAAACAATATGGTCTGCACCCAGCACGTCAACCGCGCAGGCAAGGAGTGTCTTGCCCCAAGGCTGAGCATGGGACATGTCGAAATAGATGTTGTTCTCGAGGCGCCTGGAAACGGTCTCGGTATCGACCTGAAAACGGCCAGAAGCATCAGGGCGCTTGGGACCATGAGGCAGCAGCATCTCCTTAAACGCAAAGTATGCGCCGCCGAGCATGGAGTGGACCATCTTGATATTGGGGTAGCGTTCAAAGAAATCGCCAAAGATCTCTCGGCCGATCGCCGTAGTTTGGTCGACGCAGCGGCCATAAGAGCGGCGAAGGTTGTCGTACGCGAGAAGCGATTCGTTCTCGACCGGCACGGGAACATGGTGCACGTAAACGGTGACATGGCGTTCGTTC
This sequence comes from Collinsella sp., assembly GCA_048168905.1. Taxonomy (GTDB): domain Bacteria; phylum Actinomycetota; class Coriobacteriia; order Coriobacteriales; family Coriobacteriaceae; genus Collinsella. The sequence continues at coordinate 8,777 of DBEXMY010000004.1, forward strand.
AGGTGCTCGAAAAAGCTCGAGAAGACCTGGTCGTCGAGATAGCGCTTGCCGTAGTGAGCGCAGAGCTGCACACCCGCAAAACCATCGTCGAGCCTGCGGTCGAGCTCCTCCAAATTCGCTTTGGTGCCAAAGGGCGGCACGGCGACAAGCGGAATCAGACGGCCACTTGACGCCTTCGCGTCAGCAGCCATACCGTCGTTGAAACGCCGGCACATCTCGAGCGACATCCACTCATGGCAGCCGGGGAGCTTGAGAATCGCTTTATCGACCCCCGCCTCGTCCATGTCTGCCAGACGCTTCTCAAGGGTGTAGTCTCCCTCGATATAGTTGAGGCCTGGGAAGCCAGCGGGCTTTTCGATCACAATCTGTCGCTTGCCCGTGGGGCTTACGGTCAGGTAGCCCTCGGTGTCGTAAGCGCGGGGCACCTCGGCCAAAAACTGTTCACAGAGTGTCTCGTCATGGAAGATGCGCTCGTCAAACCAGTAGGAATTTGCATCGATAATCATTGGTGGGGACCGCCTTTCATCTTGTCGAGAACATTCTAAAAAAGCGGACACACGGACATCAATTCCAGTTGAAGCACACTGTATTCCATTTTGGAATATAGTTTTCCGTTCACACGCGATTCCCACTCGCCCAAACGATCGAGACGCCGACAACGCGAGCTTTAACAGAAAACGGGCGACCCGAATCTGTTACGGGCCGCCCGTTAAATGACAGACTATCTATCTCTGTCGTTATGATTGACGGTAATGGTCAAAGAAGTCGGCGAGGTCTTCAAGGGACTCTTTGAGTACTTCCATGCGCGGCAGGTACACGATGCGGAAGTGGTCGGGCTCAGCCCAGTTGAAGCCGCCGCCGCGCGTGATCAGGATCTTCTTCTCGTGCAGCAGGTCAAGGGCGAACTGCTCGTCATCGGTGATGTTGAACTTTTTAACATCCATCTTGGGGAAGATGTAGAACGCCGCACGTGGCTTAACCACCGAGATGCCGTCGATCTTGTTGAGCGCCTCATACACAAAGTTGCGCTGCTCGTAGACACGGCCACCGGGACGGATGTAGTCGTTGACGGACTGATGGCCACCGAGTGCCGTCTGGACGATCGACTGGGCCGGCACGTTGGAGCACAGGCGCATGTTAGAGAGCATGTTGACGCCCATGATGAAGTCGCTCATGCAGCGCTGGTTGCCCGAAAGCACCATCCAGCCAATACGATAGCCCGCGATCATGTGCGACTTGGAAAGGCCGCTAAAGGTGACGCAGGGCAGGTCGGGGGCGAGCGAGGCAATCGAGACGTGCTCGTAGCCGTCCATGCACAGGCGGTCGTAGATCTCATCGGCAAAGATCATCAGCTGATGCCTGCGCGCAATCTCGACGATGCCCTCGAGCACCTCGCGCGGATAGACAGAACCCGTGGGGTTGTTGGGGTTGATGATGACGAGGGCTTTGGTCGCGCTCGTGATCTTGGACTCCATATCCTCCAGGTCGGGATACCAATCCGCCTGCTCATCGCACAGATAATGTACGGGATGACCGCCAGCAAGGGTTGCGCACGCCGTCCAGAGCGGATAGTCGGGGCTGGGGATCAGAATCTCGTCGCCATTGTCGAGCAGCGCGTTCATCGAAAGCTGAATGAGCTCGGACACGCCGTTGCCCGTGTAGATATGCTCCATCTGAACGTTGGGCAGGCCTTTGATCTGCGAATACTGCATGATCGCCTTGCGCGCGGAGAACAGGCCACGCGAGTTGGAATAGCCTTCGCAGTCGGGCAGCTGCTGGCGCATGTCCTTGATGACCTCATCGGGCGTGCGGAAACCGAAGGGCGCCGGGTTGCCGATATTGAGCTTGAGGATGCGCTCGCCCTCGTCCTCCATACGGGCGGCCTCGTCGACGACGGGACCGCGCACGTCATACAGGACGTTATCGAGCTTGGTGGATTTAGAAAAAGAACGCATGGTGGTGCTCCTTGCAATTTGAGCTGAGGGATGGGGTTCAGGCTTGGAATCGTTGCGGGGTGATGATGCCTCGCCTTGATCGGCGTCGCCGGCAAGCAGCCAGGTAACATCGACCTCCAAAATACGGGCGAGCAGCTCAGCCACATCGCGCCGCGGGATCGTCTTGCCGCTCACATATTGGCTCATCTGACTCTTGCCGAGTTTTTTGCCGAGCATCTCCGATGCGCGGATTACGTCCGACTGGCGAACGTCGCGATTGGACATAGTCTGTCGCAGGCGATCGCAAAACGTCTCTTGGGCCACAGGAACCTCCTTGCTGGCAAAGTTCAATTTATAGAACACGAATTGAACTAAGGTTCAATTTAGCAAGCAGTATAGCGCGGCACCTCATTCGAAAGTTCAATTTCATAAGAAAATGTACCGGACTCCGAGATTTGCCCAAAGCGGACAATGGCGTGTACGCGTTTAGAGGTATTCAAGGAATCGAGCGGCGGCAAGCGAAACGTCAGCCGTGCGATATATCGCATTGATCTGCCGATGGGGATGTCCCTCGAGCGAACGCACGGCAACATCGAACTGACAGCGGCGCAAGATGAGCGCGGGAAGAATGCTCACGCCCAGGCCGTCCTCGACCATGGCCATAATCGCATAGTCATCCCAGGTCGACAGCTTGGAGCACACCGTCAGTCCCGCCCGACGGAACAGCGGCGTAATCTCATCATCGGTGCCGCGTTCTAGCAGAATAAACTGCTCGTTGGCTAAATCGGCAAGAGAGACGACCTCCGCCGTGGCAAGCAAAGAATCTGCCGGCACCACGGCCATCAGCTCGTCTTGCGCCAACGGCCGCGACGCCATGCCAGCACCGCGTGGCTCACGCGGGATAAAGCCCAGGTCGCAGCGGCCTTCCGCCACCCATTGCTCAATCTCGGAGTAATCACCCATCAGCAGCTCGTAATCGACATCCGGATGATCGGCGCGAAAGCGCGCAATCACCGGCGGCAGCACGTGGGTCGCCACACTCGAAAACGTACCGATGCAGATTTTGCCGCGCATGAGCCCGCGCATCTCATCCACCCGTCGCTGCAAGCGAGTGAATTCCTCGCAGAGCGCCTCGACAGCCGGCATGACCTGCCGCCCGTCGGCAGAAAGCACTACGCCCTCGCGACTGCGGTCGAGCACCTTAAAGCCCCAATCGGCCTCAAGATCGGCCACCATACGGCTCACGCCCGACTGCGAATAGCTCAGGCGCTCGGCAGCACGCGTAAAGCTTCCGGCGCGCACCGTCTCCAGCAGCACCTGCATCTTTTGAATATTCGTTTCCACGACACGCCTCCACCTTTACATGAATTTTTGTCATGTTAGCCATGCATTATATTCGCTTTTCTTCTATTGCCAGTTCACCCATAGTGAACATGCTCGAATATAGAGGGGACGGAAGCGCATGGACAACGGACTGTTTACGTACTTAGCAGCATTGCTATTGTTTGGCTCCAACGGCATCATCGCCGCCGCCATCGCGCTGCCGAGCTCCGATATCGTGCTACTGCGCACGTTTTTGGGCGCCCTCTCGCTTGTCACTATCCTTGCCATCACCCAACGCCATAAACTGCAGGCGCCATCTCGTCCCCGCGAAGCCGCAGCACTCCTTCTGTCGGGAGCCGCGCTGGGTGCCAGCTGGATTTTTCTGTTCCGTGCCTACCAGACGATCGGCGTCGGCGTATCCTCGCTGCTGTACTACTGTGGCCCCATCATTGTCATGGCGCTCTCCCCACTCATCTTTGGTGAAAAACTGACCGGCGGCAAAATCGCCGGGTTTATCGCCGTCGCCTGCGGTGCTTTTCTCATTGCAGCACAAGGTCTAGGCGGCAATATGCCCATCGCGGGCATCGTGTGCGGCATCGCCTCGGCCTTCTGCTATGCATTGATGGTCATCGCCAGCAAGGGTGCGCCGCACATCGAGGGCCTCGAGAACTCCGCGCTCCAGGTGAGCGCCGCCTTTTTGACCGCGCTGGTCCTTACGCTCCTCACGCAGGGCGCCCCCTCATTCCTGTCCGCCGGCGTCGCCGCCAGTATTGATTGGCGCGCCGTCGTCATGCTCGGCGTCGTCAACACCGGACTCGGTTGCCTGCTCTACTTTAGCGCCGTCGCCAAACTGCCCGTGCAGACCGTCGCCGTCGTCGGCTACCTTGAGCCGCTTTCGGCCGTCGTGTTCTCGGCCGTCCTTTTGGGCGAAACCATAACACCGGTCCGCCTGATGGGCGCCGCGCTTATCATCGGCGGCGCGATTTTTTGCGAACTCGCCGGCAAACGCGCAAACACCAAGGCTGGCATCGCCCAGACAGCACGTGCTTAATAGCCCCTGCTCTGAAATACTACCTGCGTATATGAATAATCCCCAGATGGGGATTATTGTCTAAAACACCCCGATGTGCCAAACTGCTCTTATATGTATAAAGATGGCATAAAGGTCTACTGCTCGTGGCAGAGGCCAGATGTCCAAGGGAGTCCACGTGGCACACAACAAGCTGGAGGCAAGCCTCCAAGACCAGCGTAGTCAAGGCGGGCATGGAGCCATTCCCCTCTCCGCTGGCATGCTGCTCGTAACGCTCGGCGTCGTCTACGGTGACATCGGCACAAGCCCCATGTACACCATGAAATCAATCGTCGCCAACAACGGCGGCATCGGCACCGTCAGCGAGGACATGATTCTGGGCGCGCTTTCGCTCGTCATCTGGACCATGACACTCGTGACCACGGTCAAGTACGTTGTAATCGCCATGAAGGCCGACAACCATAACGAGGGCGGCATCTTCGCCCTGTTCAGTCTCGTGCGTAAGGTGGCGCCGTGGCTGATTCTGCCCGCCATGATCGGCGGCGCGGCGCTGCTCGCCGACGGCATCCTCACCCCCGCCGTCACGGTTACCACGGCCATTGAGGGCCTGCGCACTATCGAGTGGGGCCACGCGCTATTGGGTGACGGGCAAACCAACGTCATCATTATTACCATCATCATTATCTGCGGCCTATTTGCCATGCAGCGCGCCGGTA
>DBEXMY010000005.1:0-7520 GCA_048168905.1 Collinsella sp.
TGGTGGGCGGTACCTTTCAGATCGTATACTCGGTGCCTGGCCTTTGTGTCGGCATAATGATTAGCATGTTGCTGCTCTACATTATCTGCCAGGAGCAACTCATCTCGACCGACCCGTTGACTGGCCTCAACAATCGCAACCGTTTTGAGACCTATATGCTGTCGCTCTTCTCAAATGTGGATCAGGCCGAAGATGTGTATCTGCTCATGATGGACGCCGACGGCTTTAAGCAGATTAACGATCGCTATGGGCATGTGGAGGGCGACCACGCTCTTCAGGTCATATCCGCTGCGCTCAAAGAAGTCTGCTCGGCGTCTGGTGGCTTTATTGCACGTTATGGTGGCGATGAGTTCGTGGTGCTCCAAAAGGCAGCAGCGGAACAGGACATCATAGATCTGTGTTCGGCGATTAACGACGAGCTCGCGCGCACCGAGGTTCCGTATCTGTTGCGGATGTCCATCGGCTACGCACGGGTTGGTGATGGCGTCGATACCTGGCAAGACTTGCTTCGCGCTGCCGACGCGGAACTCTACCGCGTCAAGGCCGAGAAAAAGAAAGCCGGCGCCCAGATACGCTAGAAAAAGGGCGCACGACCGTTGCGATGGTCGTGCGCCCTTTTTGCGTTTGCGGGGGCCACCGGCCATAACGCCCAGGCGCGGTGCGGCAAGACGAGCGTCTGCCGCCGCGGCTCGGTACGAAATCAACGAGAATCAGTGTGCTCCATTGAGCTAAAGTGTGCGAACGCCCTCTTTAAAAAGGTGAGCTCGCTAGGCTTTTTTTGGGTTTGTTGACGATGATGATGCCGCCGCAGACCAACAGCAGGGCAACGATGACGGTAATGGGGCTCGTGCCAGCGCCCTCGCCGAGCAGCAGCGCGCTCAGCAGCACACCAAAGACGGGGTTCATAAACCCAAAGACCGAGACGCGGCTGACGGGGTTGACGGCAAGCAGGCGCGACCACAGCGAGTAGGCGACCGCGGAGATAAGCGCCATGTAGATGATGAGCGCGATGGCGGGGGCAATCGCCGTGGGGGAGAGCGCGCCACCCATCAAAAAGCCGATGGCGGTGAGGACCAGGCCGCCGACCAAGAACTGCCACCCGGCAAGCAAGACGCCGTCGTGCTCACGCGAGAAGATACCGATCAGGCAGGTCGAAAGGGCACCCGCGACGGTGGAGGCTAGGATAAAACCCTCGCCGTCGAGCGTAAAGCCAAAGGTGCCGTCCGCGCCCGAAAGGTTGACGAGCGCGACACCGGCAAAGCCCAGTACGCAGCCGAGCACTTTGGCCGCATTGAGCTTCTCGGTGTGAAATGCCAGGGCGGCAAAGAGGATTGCGAGGAAGTTGGCGCTGGCCTCGATGATGGAGCTCAACATGGCGCTGGCGCGCGAGAGGCCCAGGTAGAAAAAGAAGTACTGCCCGATAGTCTGGAAGAGCGACAAGATGCAGATGGGCTTGATATCGCGCGCTTGCGGAACGAGCGGTCGGCGCTGGGCCACGCTCATGCCAACAATGACCAGCATGCCGGCAAGGGTGAAGCGCAGGCCCGCGAAGAGCAGCTGCGAGGCGCTGTCGTGCGCGGGAATACCAAAGAGGCCGTAGCCGATCTTGATGCAGGGGAAGGCGGAGCCCCAGAGCGCGCAGCAAACGAGACAGCCCAGGATGAGTCCGGGCAGGGTGGCGAGATACGGCTTGCGGCTTTCCATGATGTCCTTCTCCTATACGCGCAAAGCAAAAAAGAACCCGCCACCGGGGGTGCCGGTGGCGGGTGTTGTTACCCGAGGGGATTGTACCCGATGGAAACCTATTAAGCGAAGTAGGCTACGCCGCTCTCAAAGATCGGCATGAATTTGTCGCCGGGGACATGCTCGGGCACGTTGCAGTACAGGTTGTCGCCGCGACGCTCGGCATGGCCCATCTTGCCCAGGACACGGCCGTCGGGGCTCGTGATGCCCTCGATGGCGAGTGCGGAGCCGTTGGGGTTGACGGAAAGGTCCATGCTGGGTTTGCCGTTCTCGCCCACGTACTGCGTGGCGACCTGGCCGTTGGCGATCAGCTGGGCGAGCACTTCGTCATTGGCGACAAAGCGGCCCTCGCCGTGGCTGATGGCGACGGTATAGGGGTCGTCCAGGCTGCACTGCGACAGCCACGGGGACAAGTTGGACGAGATGCGGGTGCGCACCAGACGGCTCTGGTGGCGACCGATGGTGTTGAACGTCAACGTGGGCGCATCGGGCGTGGCGTCGACGATGTCGCCGTAGGGCACCAGGCCGAGCTTGATCAGGGCCTGGAAGCCGTTGCAGATGCCCAGCATCAGGCCATCGCGGGCCTTGAGCAGGTCGCGGACTGCCTCGGTGACCTCGGGAGCGCGGAAGAACGCCGTGATGAACTTGGCAGAGCCGTCGGGCTCGTCGCCGCCCGAGAAGCCGCCGGGGATCATAACGATCTGGCTTGCACGGATGCGGCGGGCAAGCTCGTGGGTGCTCTCGGCGACGGCCTCGGGCGTGAGGTTGTTGATCACGAAGGTGTCGGCCTCGGCACCGGCGGCACGGAAGGCGCGGGCGCTGTCGTACTCGCAGTTGTTGCCGGGGAACACGGGGATGATCACGCGCGGGCGGGCGATCTTGGCGCCGCCGTACACGTGGATATTCTTGGCGCGGAAGTCGATGGTCTCGACCTCGGGGGTCTCGCCGGCGCTGCGGTAGGCGAAGACGCCCTCGATGCCGCTCTCCCAGGCCTCCTGGAGCTCGGCGAGCTCGATGACCTCGGAGCCGGTGTCGATGACATAGCCCTCGACGGTGGTGCCCAGGGGCTCGACGACAACGCCGTCGGCGACCTCGGGCAGCTCGGCGTCCTCGGCGAGCTCGACGATAAAACTGCCGTAGAGCGGGGTGAAGAGGCTCTCCACGTCTACATCCTCGGCAAGCTCGATACCGATCTGGTTACCGACGCACATCTTAAAGAGGCTCTCGGCGCCGCAGCCGTAGCCGGGCGTGGATATGGCCAGGGCGTTGCCGGTAGCAGTGAGCGCCTCGACGGCGTCAAACGCGGCGAGCAACTGCTGGGCGTCGGGACGGTAGTCCTCGCCATAGGTGGCGGGGGCGATGCGGACGACGCGGTGCGTGAGGCCCTTGAACTCGGGCGAGACGGCGCGGGCGGCCTTGCCCACGGCGACGGCGAAGCTGATCAGGGTCGGCGGAACGTTGAGCTCGCCGGTCTCGTCCTCAAACGAACCGCTCATGGAGTCCTTGCCGCCGATGGCGCCGGCACCCAGGTCGACTTGGGCCATGAGGGCGCCCAGGACGGCTGCCGTGGGCTTGCCCCAGCGCTCGGCCTCGGTGCGCAGACGCTCGAAGTACTCCTGGAAGGAGAGATAGGCGCGCTTGTGCTCAAAGCCGGCAGCCACGAGCTTGGCGATGGACTCGACCACGGACAGATAGGCGCCCGCAAACTGGTCGGCCTCCATCAGATAGGGGTTGAAGCCCCATGCCATGGCACTCGCCGTGGTGGTCTCGCCGCCCACGGGGAACTTGGCGACCATGGCCGAGCTGGGGGTGAGCTGCGTCTTGCCGCCAAAGGGCATGAGCACGGTCGCGGCGCCGATGGTGGAGTCGAAGCGCTCGGAAAGGCCCTTGTTGGAAGCGACGTTGAGGTCGGTGACGAGCGAGGTCATGCGCTCGGCGAGCGTGGTGCCGGCCCAGCTGGGCTGCCACACGCTACGGGCGCACACGTGGGCGACCTGGTGCTTGGGTGCGCCGTTGGAGTTGAGGAACTCGCGGGACAGGTCGACGATAGCGACGCCGTTCCAGGCCATGCGCATGCGCGGCTCAGCGGTAACCTCGGCGATAACGGTCGCCTCCAGGTTCTCCTCGGCGGCGTAGCCCATGAACTCCTCGACGTCACCGTCGGCGACGGCGCAGGCCATGCGCTCCTGGGACTCAGAGATAGCGAGCTCGGTGCCGTCCAGGCCGTCGTACTTCTTGGTCACGGTGTCCAGGTCGACATACAGGCCGTCGGCAAGCTCGCCCACGGCGACCGAGACGCCGCCGGCGCCAAAGTCGTTGCAGCGCTTGATCAGACGGCAGGCGTCGCCGCGGCGGAACAGACGCTGCAGCTTGCGCTCGACAGGGGCGTTGCCCTTCTGGACCTCGGCACCCGAGGTCTCGATGGACTCGGTGTTCTGGGTCTTGGAGGAGCCGGTGGCGCCACCGATGCCATCGCGGCCGGTGCGGCCGCCCAGCAGGATGATCTTGTCGGTGGGGGCGGGGCACTCGCGACGAACGTGGTTTGCCGGGGTAGCGCCCACGACGGCGCCAACCTCCATGCGCTTGGCCACGTAACCGGGGTGATAGAGTTCGTTGACCTGACCGGTGGCAAGGCCGATCTGGTTGCCGTAGCTGGAGTAGCCGGCGGCGGCAGTGGTCACGAGCTTGCGCTGCGGCAGCTTGCCCTCGAGCGTCTCGGAAACCGGGACGGTGGGGTCACCGGCGCCGGTGACACGCATGGCCTGGTACACGTAGCTGCGGCCCGAGAGCGGGTCGCGGATGGCGCCGCCCACGCAGGTGGCGGCACCGCCGAAGGGCTCGATCTCGGTCGGGTGGTTGTGGGTCTCGTTCTTAAACAGGAACAGCCAGTCCTGGTCCTCGCCGTCGACATCGACCTTCACCTTGACGGTGCAGGCGTTGATCTCCTCGGACTCGTCGACATCGGTCATGACGCCGGTCTTCTTAAGGTACTTGGCGCCGATGGTGCCCATGTCCATGAGGCAGACGGGCTTGGCGTCGCGGCCGAGTTCGTGGCGCATCTCCATGTAGCGGTCGAAGGCTTGCTGCACCACGGCGTCGTCGATCGTCACGTCGTCCAGGACGGTGCCGAAGGTGGTGTGGCGGCAGTGGTCGGACCAGTAGGTGTCGATCACGCGGATCTCGGTGATGGTGGGGTCGCGGTCCTCATCGCGGAAGTACTGCTGGCAGAAGGCGATGTCTGCCTCGTCCATGGCAAGGCCGCGATCGGCGATAAAGGCGGCAAGGCCGGCCTCGTCGAGCTCGCGGAAGCCGTCGAGCACCTCGACGGGCTGGGGCTCGGGGGTCTCCATGTACAGCGTCTCGGGCAGGTCGAGCGAGGCGATGCGGGCCTCGACGGGATTCACCACGTAGTGCTTGATGGCCTCGATGGCGGCCTCGTCCAGAGCGCCCGAGATCATATAGACCTTGGCGGAGCGCACGGCGGGGCGCTCACCCTGGCTGATGAGCTGCACGCACTCGCTGGCGGAGTCGGCGCGCTGGTCAAACTGGCCAGGCAGGAACTCGACGGCAAAGACGGCGCCATCGCTTGCGGGGAGTTCGTCGTAGGTCACATCGACCTGGGGCTCGCTAAAGACGGTCGGCACGCAGGAGCGGAAAAGCTCCTCGTCGATGCCCTCGACGTCGTAGCGGTTGATGATCCTCAGGGCCTCGATGCCCTTGATGCCGAGAATTTCGGTCAGCTCGCCCTTGAGCTGCTGAGTCTCGACGTCGAACCCGGGTTTCTTCTCCACGTAGATACGAGAGACCATTGGTTCCTGCCTTCCTGATCGGTTGGGCGTACGGTACGGTATGCGGTAGCGGTCGGTTTGCGGGGTCTGCCCTGCGGTCGCCTTGAGCCACATGTTTGTAAACCTCACTATGATACGACAGCTCGCGGCGCGTTGAGGACGGCGAGGGTGCTACAGTGAAGCGCAAACAAGAGAAAGGCATCACATGGCATTCGTTTCGCTCGCCATCATCGCACTCGTGGCCTTTGCGAGTCCTTTTATCGCCTCGGCGATTCCCGGAAAACCCGTTCCCGAGACGGTCTTTTTGCTCGTGCTCGGCGCGGTGCTGGGACCCCATATGCTCGGCGTCATCCATGTAGATGCTGAGGTCTCGCTTGTGTCCGAGCTGGGCCTGGCCTTTTTGTTCCTGCTTGCCGGCTTTGAGATCGACCCCAAGAGCATCACGGGCGTCGAGGGGCGCTACGGCTTGGCGACGTGGGTCGTCACGTTTGGTATCGCCTGGCTTGCCGTGCGCTTTACCCCGTGGTTCTCAGTCAGTCATTTCGACGGTATCGCCGTGACGCTTGCCCTCACTTCGACGGCGCTCGGTACGCTCGTGCCCATCATGCGTGAGCGCTCGCTCACCGGCACGCGCGTGGGCGACTCGATTCTCGCGTATGGCACTTGGGGCGAGCTCGGTCCCGTGCTCGCCATGTCGGTGCTGCTGTCTGCCCGCACCGGCATCCAAACGCTTGTAATCCTTGGCTTGTTTGCGGTGGTCTGCGTGTTGCTGGCCGTGGTCCCGAGCCGCTCCAAGCGCGTCGGCAGCCGCTTCTTTGCGTTTGTCGAGGAACGCGCCGATACCACGTCGCAGACCTTCGTGCGCCTGACGGTGCTCATCCTGGTCACGCTCGTGGCGTTCTCGGCCGTCTTTGATCTCGACATCGTGTTGGGTTCTTTTGCCGCCGGCTTTGTCTTGCGCTACATCATCCCCGAGGGCAACCATACGCTCGAGACCAAGCTCGATGGCCTGGCCTACGGCTTTTTGATTCCGGTATTCTTTACCGTATCGGGCGCAAAGATCGATCTGACGGCCGTGGCGTCGCGCCCGGGTCTGCTCGTGGGCTTTATCGTGGCGTTGTTGATTATTCGTGCCGTGCCCATTCTTATTTCCATGAGCATTTGTCCTGCGACGCGCGATGTGTCGGCGTATGGTCGCATTACCGTGGCCCTGTACTGCACCACGGCCCTGCCGATCATCGTTGCCGTTACGAGCGTTGCCGTCAACGCGGGCGCGCTGTCGCAAGATATTGCGTCGGTCATGGTTGCCGCCGGTGCCATCACGGTGTTCTTGATGCCGCTGCTCGCGCAGCTCTTCTACCGCGTGGTGGATGCCGCACCGGTCACCGCCGTGGCAGAGGTTGCCGAGCATCCATCCGATGCGCTCGACATCCTGCGCGCCCACCACGACCTAGCGAGCTTGCTCGCGCGCGAGCATGAGCTGCTGACTTCGCATGGCCATGGTCGCGTATTCGAGGGCCTGCCTACGCTCGATACGATTGCCGAGCGTCTTTCCGCCGAGGCGGCGAGCGGTCACATCGATGCCCGCATCGTGGACGCTGCGCACCTGCTTGCCGATAAGACCTATGGAGACGAGGTCGACCCGTCCGAGCTGACTCCGCGCGAGCGTCGCCGCCTAGAGCGCGCCAAGCTCGCCGTGCGCGAATACCGCCGCCGCATGTTGGAGCTCTATGCGCGCGATGAGGCCCAGGACGACGACGGCAGGTAGCCAACGCCGCCGCGGAAAATGTGTCCCGGAATTGGCGTCCAGAGTGGGACGTGCTTTCCGCGAGAGGCCCGTTGCGGAAAGCGTGTCCCAGAATCCGCGCCCAGAATGGGACATAGTTTCTGAAAGAAGGCCCTGAGGGAAGCTTCGCCCCGTTCTGAGCTGAAATACCGGGACGCAGCTTCCCCTGCACACAGAAGAAGGCGCGCGGCCGGGGGGTGTTG
>DBEXMY010000006.1:0-2875 GCA_048168905.1 Collinsella sp.
ATGCGTGTGAGCTCGGCGACTTTAAAGAAATGCGGATAAAGTCGCTGAAGCGTGGGAATCCACTGGCTGAAGGGCTCATCGTCGCGCTCGGCGATGTTCTCACGCGAAACGGTGGGGATGCGCAGCAATTCGCAAAAGCGCTCGACGGCTACCTCGTCTGCCTTGTAGGTGCCTGCATCAAGAGGCGCGCCCTGTGCGACCGATACCGATGCTCCCATGGTGGGACTCCTTTCGTGTTGTATATCGAATACGTCAAGATTATCGCCCGCACCGCGTGTGGGAAACGGCGAAACACGTTGTTCATCTGCGGGCGGCGGGTCGGATAGCCTTAGCCGACGATGACCGTGCCGTCTTCGCCCACGGTGATGGCGTCTCCCGTCGACACGGCATCGAGAAACTCATCGCCCAGGTTGTCAATGGTGGGCATGGGGGTGTCGGTCCATACACCCGAGAGGATCGCGCCAGCGGCGGCAAGGCTGTCAATGGGTTTGGAAAACAGCAGGCATGCGGGTTGGCACCCCATTTTGGTGGCGCAGAAGAGCACCATGCCGCCCGTGGTGGAGCCGATGGTCTGCGGAAGGCACAAGGCACATCCCGCCAAAGGTTTGCCGTACAAGTCGGGATTGTTTTGGTCGGAACACGTGGCCTTTTTGTCGCCAAACATCAGTGCCTTCTGAAACGATGCGAGTGTGTTGAGCCCTCCGTGAGAGACAAGTGCCTTGGCGTGGGCAGTTCCGGGGACAACGACGCGGCCGTGAAAGATTTTCTTCATGAGGAGTCGCCTTCCTATTTGATTGGTTTTCCGGTGGTGACGTAGGCGAGCACCTCGTCGTCGGTGTAGTAGCGCGATGCCGAGTACGTACGCAACTTGTTGGAGTTGGTGATGATGGGCATGCTGCCGCACAGCGGGTTGTTGGTGTACATAAGCGGGCAGATGCTCGAGACGACGGCGCCGGTAGTCGAGAGGCGCCTGTATGCCGCAGTCTTGCGGAAGGCGTCTGCCACGGATGGGGCGGCGGTCAGTACGGTGGGTACTTGTACGCGGCAGTTGCCGGAGGCACTCAACCCATCGCAGATGGCGTCTGCCCAGTGGGCGAGTTGTGCAGACGAGAGGTGGGGGCAGCCGATGAAGGCCAGCTTGGGGCGCGCGTCCGGGTTCTTCCACATAACGGGGTAGCTCGAGCGGATGCGTTCCAGCTCGGCGTCGTCAATGCGATAGATTTGGGCGTCTGGTGCTATGAGTTGTTCGCCTTGTTCGACGGCCTCGGGCGTGATGCCGTCCACGTGGTAGAGCCCGACAGCGCCGTTCGATGCGCTGGCAGCGCCCATGTCCTTAAGGTAGTCCTGCGTGCCGGGTGTGAGTTCGCGGCCAAGCCAGCGGTCGAGGCCTTTAATGTAAGGGACGTCTTCCATCACCTTCATGCCAATGGCGCTGCCAAGCACTTGCGCTTCGGGCTTGCGCTTACAGTCGACTTCGATGATCCAGGTCGCCTTGCGGCCCTCATCGGTGAGCAGGCCGAATTCCGGGACAAAGCCGGCAATTGAGCCGAACATCTCGATGATGCCGGAGTTGCGATTGCAGCGAGCGCCCAACACGGAGTTGGCAAAGACCACGGCGCTGCTTTCTGCCCAGCTTAGGATGTCGCCGCGCCGAGGTCGATTGCCAACCTCGGGATGGTAGCAGGTGCAGGTGAAAGCATCGCTGTCCAACAGGCCCATGCTGCGCAGCTGTGCCTCATAATCGTCTTGTTTGGAATACATAATCTTGAACAGCAGCTTTTGCAGCGGGTTGGCCGGGACAGCGGGGTCGAGGGGTCTCGGGTCGACCGAGAATGACTGACCGGACAGGGCGTCGTCTTTCAGCAGTTCATCCATAAGGTCATAGACTGGACCGAGCATGGAGAGGCCAAAACTTGTGACAAGATGACCGTTTGCGCCGGTCACGGGAACCATGCGCTCGGCGCCAAAGCATTCGCCGTACATAACGAGGGTCTTGACCACTTTGGCCATGGCGGGGCCCTTGGCGCCGTCGAGCAGGGCTTGTTGTTGGGAAGTCAGGTTCATCTGTGAGCCTATCCTTTCGTGTTAGATATTGGTGCCGAGTCGGTATGCCGCGCGGACCGCTTCGAGCACACGGCCGGGTGCAAACCCATCGCCGATGTTATGCAGCTCGTTTGCGGCGTGCGTCTGCTCCAGTTTGTAGAACAGTGCGTCGTCGGGGTGTCCGCCGCAGGCAATGATTACCAGGTCGCAGGTTAGCTCGAGCGGCTTCCAGTCGTTGCCGATTTTGGGTGCAAGCGGGTTTTCGACGTTCTCGGGCAAGACCGGTGACCACGAGACGTAGGGGTCGGGAACGTTTTTGTGGCAGTTGCGACTCAAGTGGAGGCGCGCGTACCTCGATGGGGCTCCAGACTCGCGCTTGCCGCCGACCTCCGCGCGCTCGACGCGTGTCATATTGAAGAGCCGCACATTACGTCCCCTGAGCGTATGGAGTAGGTGGCCGCGATTTGCCGTGCAGGCGCCCTGCATCATGTGAGGCAGCATTTCAATTACGCTGACCTGCGGTATGCCGTGTTCGACGGTGAGCCATTGGGCAACCTCGCAGCCCACGGCCCCTCCGCCAATGATGGCGACGGTTTTGGCGTTGCCAAGCAGCGCGGGTTGGCGCAGTAGCTGCGTTGCCTGCACGGCATGGCCCGATGCTGCAAGCTCCGTAAGGCCGGGGATGGGCGGTATCGCATTGGAAGTGCCTGTCGCACACACGATTGCGTCGAAGCCTGCTTTTGCAAGATCTTCGGCGCGTGCTGCCCGTCCAAGCTCGAGTGCCAGGTTCCCGTTGGGTTTTTCTGCCTGCTCGCGCACCTGTCGAACAAGA
>DBEXMY010000007.1:0-8884 GCA_048168905.1 Collinsella sp.
AGGGCGTGCGGAGGCTGGCCGAGAGGCGGGAGGCGCTGCTCGCGCGCGGGGTCCACGGCAACAAGGCGAACGTGGCCACGGCGCGCGAGCTCGCCTGCTGGGTATGGGCGGTCGGCCTCATGGCCGAGGAGGCGTAGGGGGGCGGTCCCCCGCACATAAGCCAGTCACCCCGGAAGCGGTTCGATCCGAAGCCGTTGAGGCGAACCTCAGGTCCCTTTTCTGCGAGCGCCCAGGGCGCCACACGCGTGCACAGACTGTCGGTTCGACGTAGAAGCCTCAGCCGTAGCAACGGATTGCCCGGCGAGAGATCGCCGCTGGCGGATATTAAACTGCAAAGACGAGCGTCGGAAAGACACGCCGAGGTCGCCGCGGACGGGCTGATATAGGGAGGGGGCCTGACCCCATATCGTTGGGGCCAGGCCCGATTTTGCCTCTTGACAATGTCCTGCTCATATTAAAAGGACAGTCCCCAAGTGCCAAGGGTGTCCCCAACGACTAGTTGAATGGGGTCGGGATTGGAGCTGGGGAGGGAGCGGATTTCTAGCTCTATGCCGAGTTCTTGCAGCTCTTTGAAGGCGGCGACGTCTGTGTCGTCTACGGCAACTGTGGGCGTCGCGGGACGCTTGCCCTCCCCTGCTTGCATGTGACCGATACTGATCTTGGTAATGGGCACACCGCCCTTGACCAGCGCGAGCGCATCCGCGGGCGACGCCACCATGATGAGAATCCATTGGCGCGGCGTTGCGGTATGAATGATGTCGATGGTCCTTTGCACCGAGAAAAACCGCGTCCACAAGCCCTCGGGCGCCGCGACCCTCATAGGCGCCCACTTGCGCGAATCCGCCGCAATCTCGTCGTTGACGATTAGGACGAGGTTGGAACCCATAGCCTCGTTCCACAGCTCGACGTCTTGCCCGTAAATAAACCGGTCATCGATACGCGTGAGAAGGATCTTGGGTTGAGCCATGGCAGTCCCATTCTGTTTGAGACTCGTAAGAGCGAGACATCACGTCACCAATATTAGTGCATTTAAAGTGAGAAAAGCCGTCAGAACCCTTGCGCGGATGTGCGATGTCCCGTATCATAGACAACCGTTGACGCCTCAGTTGCGTCACCACATGGCCGCCAGCGTAGCTCAGTTGGTAGAGCACCGCTCTCGTAAAGCGGGGGTCACCGGTTCGAGCCCGGTCGCTGGCTCCATTGCACAAGATAGCCGCCTTCGGGCGGCTTTTTTGTTGCCGATTCGCCCACTCGGTGGACTTCGGATTTAATGCTTAGGGGGCGGGGATTTACCAAAGTGAAATTTTAATGAAAAGAAACCCAGCTGCAACAATTGCCATGGTGAGGGCTCGAATTGGCCATATAGATTTAAAATAGCCACGATACCTTCTCTTTTGCTGGAACGATATATCTATACAAGGTTGTGAGCGGAAAACAAGAATACGTCGATTGCTATCCGACAAACGGGTCTAGAATTGCATTCACCGGCATTTCGGGGCAGATTGATACACATGTACGAAAGGGAACCTATGTGGTGCGTTGGGTTGGAGCTGCTGCAGGCCCGATATGGATTGCGGTCTTGCGCCCCGATGTCCAAATAGGTTTCTCTCTCTAGACGGGAAGTTGCTCATGGACGCCATATATGACGGAGATGACTGGGTCGATCATTATACTTGGCGCCTGGTCGGCTCGGATGACAATGGGAATGTGGTGTTTGATGGACTATGTCCAAAGCATCTCCATCCTTTTGTCTCGTCGTTAATTGAGAGTTCCGCTCGTGTTGCCCCCTACAGCTCGGCATCGCTTCATGATACGGACGTTTTGAAGACCATAAGGGAATCAATTGACGAGGGCACGATGAGCGGCCCGCTGTTTTCTCGGCTTGTGGGGCTAGATGAGATTGGCTCGAAACGACTGCTTGCGGGCGAAAAAGTGGAACTCACTTATCGGTCGATGATTTCAATCCTGCGGCTAGCCGATGTTCTTCGCAAATAAATGAGGCTTCCCTATTCAAAAACAGAAAACCCCGCTAAACGTTATTCCCCTAGGGAAACACGTTTAGCGGGGTCCTAGCGTGATTTCCCTAGGGGAATCACGCCATCAGACGAATAGCTCTGCCAGGCAGTTCGCTACTCCTCCCAGTAAGCGTCTGCAAGCAGCTTAAAGCAGATCTTCTTGACCGGCTGTGCGCCATCGCCCGGGAACTCGAGCGTGGGCATGTGAGGCTCGCCGGCAACGAACAGCGCAAACTTGTCGTCGGCAAGATCGCCGGCGATCGAGGCGTCAGAATCGACCAGATCGTAGTCGTCCTTTTCGTCAAACTCCTGGACCAGCGTCAGGCTGCCCGTAGCGACCTTAAAGGCCTCACGACCCTCAACGTCGATCTGCAGGTCGTGATAGCGCTGATGCGTCTCATAGTGAGCCTCGGCCTCGGGACGCGTCGTGGGAGCCATGACGTTCGCATAGACCTTGTCGCCCAGAATCGGATGGCTGCCGACCTCGAGCTGCGCCGGGTCGTTCTCCTCGAGCCAGTCGATCAGCACGTCGAGGCCCTTGAGCATTCCGCGGTACTCCTCGATATCGCCCAATGCACCGTAAATCATCTAAATCCCCTCTCGGATCGTTTCTTTGGCGGCTACTCGGCAAACGCATTGCCGACGCTCTTGCCACCCACATACGTCTCGACCAGGGTAAGGTCGGGATTGAACACGACTGTGTCAGCGTCGCGCCCCGGCATAATGCTACTGCACTTATCGTCGACAGGAGCTAGCAAGCGATGGCGGGGCCGTCACCCAAACTCTTACAGCTCGGTCACGACAACGCCGTTGTAGACCTCGTCCCAACGGTCCATGACCAGATGGCCGGTCATGGGATCCATGGCGTTGAGCTTGCCGCAGGTGTTGGCGGTACGCAGCACCGTCTCGTCGTCTGCGCCGGCAGCGATGGCATGCGCGAAGCCTGCGATAGTGGAGTCACCAGAGCCCGTGGCGTTAACGGCAGGGATATCGGGCGTCTTTGCGCGGAACGCACGGCCATTGTGGAAGCCAACGGAGCCGGCAGCACCCATGGACACGACGACCCAGGGGATATCGGAGAAGCGGGCATCAGAGGCGAGCGCGGCGCGGAGCTCGTCCACATCGTCGGTGGTAAAGCTCGTGCCCAGAAGGCCGTTGATCTCGGTCAGATTAGGCTTGACCAGCTCGGGCTTAATTTCGGACTTAAGGGCGGCCTCGAGCGAAGCGCCCGAGGTATCGAGCAGCACCTTGGCGCCGGCGTTCTCGGCAATGCCCGTGATCTTGGCATAGTAGTCTGCCTCGACACCGCGGGGCAGAGAACCCGAAATGGTGACAACGTCGGCCTTGCCCGCAAGCTCAGTAAATTTGGCGGTAAAGGCATCGAGCTCCTCGGGGGCAATTGTCGGGCCGCTCTCGAGCAGCTCGGTCTGGTTGCCGGCGTGGAGAATGTTGAGGCAAATTCGAGTCTCGCCCTTGATGGGCACAAAGTCGTTGTTAATACCGTTGGCGTCCATGAGCTCAGCCATGTAGGCGCCCATGTGGCCGCCGAGTAGACCGGTTGCCACAACGTCGTCGCCCAGCTGACCCAGCACACGGGCCACGTTGAGGCCCTTGCCGCCGGCGGTCTTTTCGGGCGTCACGCGGTTGACGTCGTCGATAATGAGCTCATCGAGCTGATAGCGCGTATCGACAGACGGGTTCATCGTAACGGTGAGGATCATTTTTAGCTCCTTATCTCGCAGGCTCCTTGTGCCTCGCGATACGAGTCGACAAAACGGAATTACAGAATCTCAATCGTGAACGAGCGTACGATGGTCTCCTTGGGCTTGGCGACAAGGCAGCCGCGCTTATGCTCAAGTACGTCGTCCTCATCGGAGCAGGTCGAGAGGCCGCCCCAGGGTTCAACTGCAACAAAATCGCCCTCGGGCTTACTCCACACAATGAGATACGGGAAGCCCTCAAAGCTCAGGCGGACGCCCTTGTCCTCCCCCTTCTTAGAAAGCGTAACCTGACGGCTCTCGAGCACGTCAAAGATGGTCTCCGCAAAATCGAAGAGCTCGTGCGACAGGGGCAGCGTCTTTCCCACCATGGGGTTCTTGGAGCGGTTTGCCACGTCAATCAAGCCAGTCGAGGGAACGGCGGTGCAGAGCTCCGCAGCCTCGTCTTTCTCAAAGCGCAACTCGTAGTCCGTATAGGCCTCGCCCTCATCGAGCGGACACCTAAAGCCGGGATGACCGCCGATAAAGAACGGCATGTCCTCGGTCCCCTCGTTGGTCACCTCATAGGAGACGCGCACGGCGGTATCCTCGAGCGTATAACGAGCGACAAGCTTAAACGGGTACGGATAATCGCTCAGCAGCGCGGCGTTATCCTCCGAAGCCAGGCACATCGCCAGCTCGTTCTCGCCTTGGCTCAGCAGCTTCCACTCCTGTTTGCGCGCAAACCCGTGGCGAGCGAGCTTTACATGATGCCCGGCAAACGTCATGGCGCTGTTGTCGCGCAAGCCTCCGCAAATCGGGAAGCAAATCGGTGCCTGGCCAGACCACACGGCGGGATCGCCCTGCCACAGATACTCGCGACCTCCGGCCTCAATCGAGGTAAACGAACCGCCAGCCGTGGAGACCTTGATAGAAATCGAATCGTTGGAGAGAGCGTATTCCATTGTCCATCCTTTCGAACAACTGCTTTTTGCTCGCAAGAACCCGTCTCGGCCCTGACCAAAGGACAAACCCGCACGTTCATCGATGCGTCCGGTTTCCCAGGCATGCAACGGGGTACCATACAGACATTGATGCAATTACAGCTGAAAGGCCTTCTTATGCGAACCATCATCCTTTATGCCTCACGCCACCACGGCAATACGAAAAAGCTCGTGGACGCCATCGTCGAGGCGCACCCCGAAATCGATACCCTCGACGTGAAGTCACTCGGTAAAAACGAGTACCCCGACCTGCATGAATACCATCTGATCGGCGTCGCCACGGGCATTTATTACTCCGAGATCGACAAGGACATGGCACGCGTGCTCACGAACGTGCTGCAGCCGCAGGACAAGGTGTTTGGCCTTATGACCTACGGCGGCAAAAACAAGTGGTACGGCAAGGATATCGATGGCATCTGCCGCATGAGGCAGGCCATCTTTATGGGCGTCTACGGCTGTCCCGGCTTTGATACGTGGGGACCGTTCAAGCTCGCCGGCGGCGTCCAGAAGGGGCACCCAACTGCCGAAGAGATTAAGGGAGCCGTCGATTTCTTCGACAAAATCGAAAATGAGTACGGCGATATCATCGTCGAAGAGTACGCCAAGCGCGAGAAGCGTCTAGCATACGAAAAGGAGCATCCCGCGGGGGGTCTTGTGGCCGGCGTCAAGCGCACGGCAAAGAAGATCGCTAACAAGCTGTAACTGTTAAGGTGCTTTTGAGCGTTTAACCCATACGGCGGGTCCGAGCAGATTCGGGCCCGCCGTCTTTTTCTATCGTTACTCGGTAAAGGCGTTGCCGACGCTCTGGCCGCCAACATACGTCTCGACGAGGGTGAGCTCATGGTCGAACACGACAAAGTCGGCGTCGCGACCCGGCATGATGCTGCCGCACTTATCCTCGATGTGCGCAGAGCGAGCCGGCACCTCGGTTGCCATGCGAATGGCGATATCAGCGCTGGCGATGCCCCAATCGACAATGTTCTTGACGCCCTGGGCAAGCGTGAGCACCGAGCCGGCAATGCTCTTGCCGTCGGCGAGCCAGCACAGGTTGTCCTTCATGATGACGTCCATGCCGCCGCTGGTATAGCTGCCCTCGGGCATGCCGCCGCAGCCAAGGCAGTCGGTGATGAGCACCGTGTGCTGCCAGCCCTTTGCCTGCAGCAGCGCCTTGATGGCGGCAGGGTTTACGTGCTTGCCGTCACAGATGATCTCGGCGTAGGTCTCGGGCGTGGACATGGCAGCGCCCACGACACCGGGCTCACGGTGATGCAGCCCGCGCTGGCCGTTATAGGTATGCGTAAAGCAGCTGGCACCGGCGTTGATGGCAGCGATGCACTCATCGTAGGTGGCGTCGGAGTGACCGATGCTGGTCACCACACCCTTGGCGTTCAGAGCAGCCGCATAAGCAGCGGCACCGTCGCGCTCGGCCGCCATGGCGCTCTTAACGATGCGACCACCCGCAGCCTCCTGCCACTGATCGAAGACCTCCTCGGAGGGATCGATAAGATAAGCGGGGTTCTGTGCGCCCACGTGCTTCATGGTAAAGAAGGGGCCCTCCAGATAGATGCCCTGAATGCGAGCACCGCAGAAGTCAGGGCCGCGACCCTCGTCCGCCTGGGCGATGGCGGCGCAGGCATCCTTGATCTGCTCGACGCCATCGGTGAACGTCGTGGGCAGCCAGCTGGTGGTACCGCGACGGGCGAGCTCGGTCGAGCTGATATCAATGCCCTCGGGATCGTTATCGGTAGTCGAGTGGTTATAGAAGCCATGGATGTGAGTATCGACCATACCCGGTGCGATCCACGATCCCGTGTAGTCCTTAATCTCGCAAGAGGGCTCGTCGGCCTGCCAGGCGCCAAAAACGCCATCCTCGACCATAAGATAGCCGCCCAGTTGCGGGCCTGCCGGCAAGAAGAACTTGTCAGCCTTAATTGCGTACGTGCTCATATGCACTCCTTGCTTCTAAAGCAGTTGACTGTGGTAATGCTTATACCCGGTCCATGTAAAAACAAAAAGCGCCCGCCCGCCGTTATGAGCGGACGGGCGCCCTTACAGGGGGACGCGATTAAGCGGTGAAGGGGTGAATCGTCACGCCCTTGACCACGCGGTTGACCGTGCCGGTGGGGCTCGGCGTATCGGGCGTGTTGCCCACGCGCACGGAGTTGAGCAGGCTGATAGCCTGGGCAAACATCACGAACGGCAGGGCAAGGTAGCCCTCGGGAAGCGCCTCGTAGCCCTTAAAGGTGAAGGACTCGCCCTCGTAGACGGTAGCGCCATCCTGCTGAACGGCAACGGTGTGCTGAGCGATCTTGTCGCCACCGATCTCGTTGAGGATGTCGATGTCGTACTGACGGGTGTAGGCGTCGTTGTTGACGAACACGAAGACGAGCGTCTTATCGTCGACGAAGGACTTAGGTCCGTGACGATAGCCCATGGAGGTGTCGTAGGAAGTAGCGACCAGACCGTGAGCGAGCTCGAGGATCTTGAGCTGGCTCTCCTGAGCAAGGCCACCGAAGGAGCCAGAACCCAAGTAGGTCACGCGGTTGAAGTCGCCAGCCAGGTAATCGGCGATCTCGGGCTCACGGGAGATGACCTCCTCGCCCATCTTGGCGATGGTCTCGACCCACTCGGCCTTCTGCTCGTCAGAGGCAGTGTCGAAAATAAGGGTGGAGAGCAGGGTCATGCAGGAATAAGAACCGGTCATGGCGAAGCCCTTGTCGTTGGCGCGCGGAATGAGCAGCGTCAGCGCATTGGGATCATCGGCAGACTCGACGGCAAGCTTGCCCTCGGGAGCGCAGGTGATGTTGAGGAACTTGACGTTGTGGACGAGCTCCTTGGCAACGGCAACGGCGGCAAGGCTCTCGGGGCTGTTGCCAGAGCGGGCAAAGGAAACCACGAGCGTGGGATCCTCGGCGCGCAGGAAGTCGCGCGGAGCGCTCACGATGTCGGTCGTGGCGATGGGCTTAAAGTCGTAGAGATCAGTGTTGCCAGCGTGACGCAGGTACGGGGCGCAGGTATCGCCAACGTAGTCGGACGTACCGGCACCGGTGAAGACAACGGACAGACGGCCCTCGCCCATAGCGCGAGCCTCGGCCAGGAAGGCCTCGATGGCCTCCTTGTTCTCGCGATAGATGTTGAGCGTATCACGCCAAAGCTCGGGCTGCTGAGCAATCTCGGCCGTGGTGATCTGGGCGCCGAGCTCGGTGAGCTCCTCGACACTCTTCTCGAACATTTCTAATACCTCTCTCTAGAAGTAATCCTCTGACGTGCAATTATACACTTCGGTTGGTTATCTGGTAGTAACCAGTTAAATGCAAAGAATCACCATATGGAAACGATGCGAGCACTAGTTACTGCGCTGGTGGTAAACCTTGTATTTAAACTGATCGGCACGAGCAACTGAGAGTGTGTACTCCACTACCTCGTTTGACTCGTTATACGTAGTCCTGACCAAATCGAGCACAGGCGAGCCCTCGACAATTCCCAAAAGGTGGGCATCGGTGGGACGGGCTATGCTCGCATAGAACTCCTCTTCGGCCACGCGAATCTTTTGCTGAAAGTCCTGCTCAATCACATCGTAAAGCGGCTTACGCTCCAGCAGCGGTCGCTTTAGGGACAGAAATTGACGAACCGGTAGATAGCTGCGTTCGACCATCATGGGCATGTTGTCGGCAGAACGAAGGCGCTTGAGCTTAAAAATGCGATCACCGATGCGCAATCCCATATGCTCGGCCAGATTCTTATCGGCCTCCATCTCGCAAAACTCGAGAATCGTGGTCTCGGGTTCTCGACCCATCGCGCGCATCTGCTCGGTAAAGCTGTAGGACTGCATAAGATTGGTTGCTTTTGCCGAACGGTCGGTCACAAAGGTACCGCGACCGTGCTGCCGAACCACCAGTCCTAAACGCTCCAGTTCCTGCAGAGCCAGGCGTACCGTAGTGCGCGAGAGACCATAGCGCTCCGAAAGTTCGCGCTCGGAAGGAATCATGTCACCGGCGCGATATTCATGGTCAATCTTTTCGGTCAGAATATCGACCAGCTGATCGTACAGCGGTTGCTTACGCGCTCCGATCGCCATCCTATCCTCCCTTTTGCTCGAATTCGGCTAACTACCTAGGGTGTTATGCATTATCTGTCTGCCACACCCGAATCATTAAGAAAACAAAAG
>DBEXMY010000008.1:0-9199 GCA_048168905.1 Collinsella sp.
GGGAGGCGCCGCGCGCTCGGGCGGCGCGCCAGGGAGATAGTGGACGAGATAGTCGAGAAGCGCGGTCTCAAGAAGGAGTAACATCGGGACTTGCAGCGACGGACCTCAGGACGCTCTTACACCACGTCTGCGCGCGCCACCGTCGAAATGGCGATGAATACACGATTTTGATCTAACTGTTAGTCCTTATAATGGACATATGTTGCGTAACTTAAGCAAATACTGTCTATTTATATGTTGCAAACAAAGTAGCAGTACTCATTTTTGCCATTTTTTGACCACGGCCTTTGTGACAGACGTGCTGGCGGGTTCGAATCCCATGCGCTGGGCATGAAAAAGGAAAGGCCTCCATCGCTGGAGGCCTATCAAATCAGTGGTGGGCGATGAGGGATGTCCGCGTGCGGCTCCGCCGCCCGCATCCGCTTCGTCGCTTCGCTCCTCGCGTGCTGCGCTGGAAAACGCTTCGCGTTTCCTCAGCTCCGCACCCTGGCGGGTTCGAATCCCTCTGCGATGGGCCCAAAAAAGAAAGGCTCCCATTGCTGGGAGCCTAACAATTCAGTGGTGGGCGATGAGGGATTCGAACCCCCAGCCTTGTGCGTGTAAAGCACCTGCGCTAACCGTTGCGCCAATCGCCCGTGCGGAGAGAGTATAGCAAAACAATCGCCCCATTCACCTCATATCCATTAAAGGTAACCGGCGCGTGTCACAGCGGAGCTGATTCAGTTGAGATTGCCTGAACATTCCGCCCCTCTTTACGCCCTCGGGTATACTCAAAAGCTACTGATTCGATTTGATGCCCAGCAACAGCAGAGGGGATAGTATATGTGCGGTTTTGTCGGTTTTGTCGGTGGGACGGATAACCAATCCGAGGTGCTCACCAAGATGATGGACCGCATCGTCCATCGCGGTCCCGACATGGGCGGTCAGTTTATCGACGGCCGCGTTGCCCTGGGCTTCCGCCGCCTGTCGATCCTCGACCTGACCGAGGCCGGCGCTCAGCCCATGGCCAATGAGGACGGCAGCGTCGTCATTGTCTTCAACGGCGAGATCTACAACTTCCAAGAACTCCGTTCCGAGCTCGAGGCCAAGGGCTACAAGTTCCACTGCGGCGCCGACACCGAGAGCCTCCTGCACGGCTACGAGGAGTGGGGCGAGGCCGTACTCGATCGTCTGCGCGGTATGTACGCCTTCGTCATCTGGGACAAAAAGAAGAACAAGCTTTTTGGCGCCCGCGACATCTTTGGCATCAAGCCGCTCTACTACTATCCCATGGCCGATGCGGGCGACGGCGCTCCGGGCGTGCTCTTTGGTTCCGAGATCAAGAGCTTCCTGGACTACCCGCACTTCCACAAGGCGGTCAACAAAAAGGCTCTGCGTCCGTACATGACGCTGCAGTATTCGGCGACTGAGGAGACCTTCTTCGAGGGTGTCTACAAGCTGCCGCCGGCGCACTACTTTACCGTCGATATCCCGACCGGCAAGATGAACATCGAGCGCTACTGGGATTGCGATTACTCTGCCGTCGAGAAGCCGTTCGAAGAGTATGTCGATGAGCTGGACGAGGTCGTGCACGAGAGTGTCGAGGCCCATCGCATCGCCGACGTCAAGGTCGCGTCGTTCCTCTCCGGTGGCGTCGACTCCAGCTACATCGCCGCTTGCCTCATGCCCGACAAGACCTTCTCGGTGGGCTTTGACTACAAGAACTTCAACGAGACCAACTACGCCAAGGAACTTTCCGATAAGCTCGGCGTCGAGAACGTTCGCAAGATGATTACCGCCGACGAGTTCTTCGGTGCGCTCGAGGACATCCAGTATCACATGGACGAGCCGCAGTCCAACCTGTCTTCCGTGCCGCTGTGGTTCTTGGCCGAGATGGCCCGCAAGGACGTTACCGTCGTGCTTTCGGGCGAAGGCGCCGACGAGCTCTTTGGCGGCTACGCCTACTACGAGGACACGGTCCCGGTGCGCAAGTACAAAAAGATGGTGCCGCTGCCCATCCGCCGCGCGCTCGGTAACCTGGCGCTGCATATGCCGTACTTCAAGGGACATAACTTCCTGGTCAAGGGTGCCGAGATCCCCGAGAAGTCGTTCCTGGGACAGGCTCTGGTATGGCCGGAGCGCGAGGTCGACGGCGTGCTCAAGCCCGAGTACAACACCTGCGATGGCGCCTTCGAGCTTGCCGCTCCCATCTATGCGCGCGTGAAGGGTCAGCCCGAGCTGGTCAAGAAGCAGTACCTGGACATGAACATGTGGCTCCCGGGCGACATTCTGCTCAAGGCCGACAAGATGTGCATGGCACACTCACTGGAGCTGCGCGTGCCCTTCCTGGACCGCAAAGTCATGGAGTTCGCCGAGCACATTCCCGACCGCTACCGCATCAACGAGAACGGCAACAAACAGGTACTCCGCCACGCTGCCAACAAGTCGCTGCCCGATGAGTGGGCCACCCGTCCCAAGGTGGGCTTCCCGGTGCCGATTGTCTACTGGCTGCGCGAGCAAAAGTGGTACGACTATGTCAAGGAGTACTTCACCGCGCCGTGGGCAAGCGAGTTCTTCAATACCGACGAACTCATGCACCTGCTCGATCTGCACTTTGCGGGCAAGGGCGATTTCCAGCGCAAGATCTATACGCCGCTCGTGTTCTTGGTGTGGTACAAGCGCTTCTTTATCGACGAGGACCAGCCCGCTGTTCAGGCTGCCTAGCCTCGGCTGACGAACGCCTGCGCGTAACGGCTCCTCCGGGAGCCGTTTTTGCGTGGGTGCGTTTCAGTTACTATAAAACCGTCCCTGCCAAATGGCTGAGAAAGGTGAAAGATGCACCATTCGGATTCCGCGACCGTGACCACGGTCGATACGCTTGCCAAGCTTCTCGATGTGTGCGGCGAGCTGCGCGCATCAGAGCAGGTTGACGAGCGTGCCGTGACCGGCTGCTCGTTTGATTCGCGCACGGTCTCGGCAGGTGACGTGTTCTTCTGCAAAGGTGCTGCCTTTAAGCCCGTGTTTTTGAGCATGGCGCTCGATGCGGGCGCCGTCGCATTTGTGTGCGAGGAGTCACTGGTCGAGTCTCTGGAGCCGCTGGCGCAGGAGAGCGGCGCGGCGATGCTGGTCGTGGATAGCGTCCGCACGGCCATGGCCCTGTTGCCGCCGGAGGTCTACAACCGCCCCGACCACGACGTTAAGATCGTGGGCATCACCGGTACCAAGGGAAAGACCACGGCCGCTTTTATGCTCCAGTCGATTATCAAAGCGGCGGGCGAGTCCTGCGGCATGATCGGCTCGGTGAGTACCGACGATGGCATCGAGTGCTATGAGAGCACCAATACTACGCCCGAGGCCCCCGAGGTCTGGCGCCATATCGCCAACTGCCGCACGTCCGGTCGCCAGTCCATGGTCATGGAGGTCTCGAGCCAGGCGCTCAAGTACCAACGCGTCGAGAATCTGCCGTTTGACGTGGCGTGCTTCCTCAACATCGGCCGCGACCACATCTCGCCGATTGAACACCCCACGTTTGAGGATTATTTTGAGAGCAAACTCAGGATCTTTGACCAGGCAAAGACCGCCGTGGTGAATCTGGGCACCGAAGAGGCCGACCGTGTGCTGGAGGCAGCGTCGACGGCCGAGCGCTTGGTGACCGTTGGCGTCGAGCATCCCGAGGCAAGCCTGTGGGCGAGCGACGTACGCATGGTCGGCTTTAGCATCGAGTTCAACTTGCATGGCCTGTGTGCCGACGAGTCCGAGGCGGGGGAGAAGATCCTGCTGGGTATCGCGGGAGACTTTAACGTGGAGAACGCGCTGGTCGCTATCGCCGCTGCGCGCGAGATCGGCATCGGTATCGATGCCATCAAGAAGGGCCTCTCCAAACTGCGTGTGCCGGGCCGTATGGAGGTCGTGGAGTCGAAGGACGGCCGCGTGATCTGCGTTGTCGACTATGCGCACAACCAGCTTTCGTTCCGTTCGCTTTTCTCGTCGGTCAAGCGCGCGTTTCCCGCTAGCCCGGTCATCGCAGTGTTTGGTGCTGCCGGCGGCAAGGCGCAGGAGCGCCGCGAGCAGCTTCCGCGTGAGGCCGCACCGTATTCCGACCTGATGATCTTTTCCAACGAGGATCCAGCTCACGAAGACCCGATGAAGGTCTGTCGCGAGCTTGCCGAGCATGTTCCCGACGATACGCCGAACAAGATCATCCTCGACCGCGAAGCCGCCGTGCATGCGGCGTTCAAGGCGGCGCGCGAGGAGTACGTCAACCCCGATGCTCCCACCATTGTCTTGCTGCTGGCAAAGGGTGACGAGGAGCTCATGCACGTGGGCGACGAGTTCGTGCCCGTCGAGAGCGACCTTTCGCTGGCCAATCGCCTAATCGATGTTACCCAGTTTGACTAATGAACCATGATGGCGGCGGCGCCCTGAGTGCGCTGTCGCCATAAGCGTGTTCCCTCAATCAAAACATGCCGTCCAAGTCCAAACCCTTCTACGTAAACGGAGTAACCATGTCCCACAACACCCTGCCGACCGTTGCCGAGCTTTCGGGCGAGATGCGCGAGCGTTTGGCCAAGGTCAAGTACGTCTTTACCGACCTGGATGCCACGATGCTCGCACCCGGCTCGTGCGTGCTGCGCGACAACGACGGCAACCCCTCGACCAAACTCGTCGAGGCCGTCGTGGCGCTCGCTCGCGCTGGTATTCAGGTGGTTCCCACCTCGGGCCGCAACCGTACCATGATCCACGAGGACGCGCGCGTGCTCGGCCTCAACTCCTACATTGGTGAGATGGGCGGTCTGGTTATGTACGACCTCAAAGCCAACGATTGGGAGTATCTGACCGGTGACATGCCTTACGACCCCGCCTGCGGCCTCACGCCGCACCAGGTGATCGAGCAGACCGGCGTGTGCGAGAAGATCCTTGCCCGCTGGCCGCACAAGATCGAGTACCACAACGACATGTCGACCGGCTACAAATACCGTGAGGTCACCGTCGGCATGCGCGGCAATGTGCCCGACGATGAGGTCCAGGCCATCCTGGACGAGGCCGGCTGCGGTCTGATCTGGGCTTGCAACGGCCATCTGACTCATCTGTCCAAGCCGACGACGCTCGAGCTCGATCGCGTCGAGGACGGTCGCGCCTTCAACATCAACCCCGCGGGCCTCAACAAAGGCGTCGCCATTGCGCGCTTCTGCGAGCACCTGGGGATCGAGCGCGAGGAGACGTTGGCGCTCGGCGATTCCGAGTCCGACTTCTACATGGCCGATCACGTGGGCACGTTCTGCCTGGTCGAGAATGGCCTGACGAGCGCCGGCGCGCCCGAGTTCCTGGCTGCTTGCGAGAACGCTTTCGTTACGCGCGGCAAAATTGTCGACGGTTGGGCGGCGACGGCAGAGCTGCTGGTCGCGGCGCGTTCGTAGCGCGGCGTCGCCGCACTTGGACATGTCTTTTCGAGAGAGACTGGTGAGGTAATGTCCGATATCGAGAATCCGGCAGGCGACACGCGCCCGATTGGCGTGTTCGATTCTGGTTTGGGCGGTCTGACGGTTGCGCGCGCGATTGCGACGGCGCTGCCGCACGAGTCCGTCTACTACTTTGGCGACACCAAGCGCTGCCCCTACGGCACCCGCACCGAGGATGAGGTGCGCTCGTTTGCGTTGCAGGCGGGCCGTTGGCTGTCGAAGCACGACGTCAAGATCATGGTCATCGCCTGCAACACGGCGACCGCTGCGGCCTTGCGTCTGGCCCAGCAGGTGCTCGACGTTCCCGTGATCGGCGTGATCGCGCCGGGTGCCCGTGCGGCAATCAACAGCACGCGTACGCGTCGCGTGGGCGTGCTCGCCACCAACCTCACCATTCGCTCGGGCGCCTACACGCGCGCCATTCAGGATCTAGATGCCGGCGTCGATGTATACGGCTGTCCAGCCTCGAGCTTTGTCGAGGTTGTCGAACACGAGCTCGCCTCGGGTGCACATCTGCAGGAACAGTGGCTTGAGAACGAGGACATCTTCGATACGCCTGCCGTGCGTGCGCTGGTGGGTGCCACGGTTGAGCCGCTGCGCGACCACGGCATCGATACCGTGGTGCTCGGCTGTACGCATTTTCCGCTGTTGGTGGGACCTATCCGCCATGCGCTGGGGCCTGGGGTGCGCGTCGTGAGTTCCGCCGAGGAGACCACGCGCGAGCTGACCGATATCCTCACGCGCCGCGAGCAGCTGGCGGGCGACGCCGCCGAGCCGCAGCATCGTTTTGCCACGACGGCCGATAACATTGCCGAGTTTGCGGTGGCGGGCAGCTTTATCTTTGGTCAGCCGCTCAAGAGCATCGAACATATCGATATCGATGAGCTGAAATAGATGTAAGGCAGCCGCCAAAGCCTTCGCCACATATTTTGCCGAAAGGATATTTCTATGGAGTACATGCAGGTCAACCGCGCCAACGGCCGCGCCGCCAACGAGTTGCGCCCCGTTAAGCTCACCCGTGGCGTCATGAAGCACGCCCACGGCTCGTGTTTGGCCGAGTTCGGTGACACGCGCGTGCTGTGCGCCGCCACTATCGAGGAGGGCGTGCCGGGCTGGCGAAAGGGAGCTAAGGCCGGCTGGGTGACCGCGGAATACGCCATGCTGCCGGCGTCGACCGGCAAGCGCTGCAAGCGCGAGCACGCCAACCGCAAGGGTCGCTCCATGGAGATCGAGCGCCTCATTGGCCGCAGCCTGCGTACCGTCGTCAACATGAAGGCGCTCGGCGAGTACACCGTCACCGTCGACTGCGATGTGATTCAGGCCGATGGCGGCACGCGTACAGCGAGCATCACCGGCGCCTGGGTGGCGCTGCACGACGCCCTCGCCATGTGGGTCGAGGCGGGCAAGATCGAGCGCATCCCGCTTACCGGCCAGGTGGCTGCCATCTCTATGGGCGTTGTCGACGGCAATACGCTGCTTGACCTCGATTATTCCGAGGACAGTCATGCCGAGGTCGACATGAACCTCGTCGCCACCGATACCGGTGAGATGATCGAGCTCCAGGGCACCGGCGAGCAGGCGCCCTTCGACCGCAAACGCCTCAACGCCCTGCTTGACCTTGGTGACAAGGGTGTCGCCGAGCTCATCGAGCTTCAGCGCCAAGCCATCGCCTAACCTGCCAAAAAGGGACAGGTTTATTTTGGTAGGTTTTATCTGCTGAAATGCTGCGTTGAAAGGTCCGATCGCCTGAGAGGGGAGAGGTCAAGTGCCCAAACGCCCCTCACGCGGCTTGCTATAGAGACAAGGAGGCCAGTCATGGCACTTGAGAAGATTGACATCGACACCCTCGACCCGGCGGCGACCATCGTCGTGGCAACCGGAAACGCTCATAAGCTCACCGAGATCGAGGCCATTTTGGGCAAGGTCATGCCCGAGGTGCGCTTTGTGGCGCTCGGCCAGCTGGGTGATTTTGAGGATCCCGAGGAAAACGGCACGACGTTTTTGGAGAACGCCATCATCAAGGCCCAAGCCGCGGTTGAGGAGACGGGCCTTATGGCCATTGCCGACGATTCGGGCTTGGTCGTCGACGCGCTGGACGGTGAGCCCGGTGTGTATAGCGCGCGCTATGCGGGCGTGCACGGCGACGATGCCGCCAACAACGCCAAGCTTCTCGTTAACCTGGAAGGCGTGGCAGATGAGGACCGCACCGCGCGCTTTATGAGCGTCGTCGCGCTCATCGACACGGACGGTCTGGTCACCTATGGCGAGGGCGCCTGCGAGGGCGTTATCGCGCACGAGGGCCGCGGCGACCATGGTTTTGGCTATGACCCGCTGTTCCTGCCGGTCGACACGCCGGGCAAGACCATGGCCGAGCTGACGGCTGACGAGAAGAACGCCATCAGCCATCGATTCCATGCGCTCGAGCACCTATCCGCCAAACTGACGGGCGAGGAGTAGGCCGTGCGTGCGGTGGTGCAGCGCGTACTCAACGCCGGCGTGACGGTCGACGGCGAGTGCGTGGGCCGCATTGGACGCGGCTACCTGGTGCTGCTGGGTGTGGGCCATGGCGATACGCGTGCCGAGGCCGACAAGCTGTGGGGCAAGCTCCGCGGGCTGCGCATCAACGAGGACGAGAACGGCAAGACCAACTTGGCGCTTGCCGATGTCGACGGTGAGGTGCTCGTGGTGTCGCAGTTCACGCTGTTCGCTGACTGCCGCCACGGTCGCCGCCCATCGTTTACGGATGCCGGCGCGCCCGATGTTGCCAACGAGCTCTACGAGTACTTCCTGACGCTCGTTCGCCAAGATGTCGAACACGTGGCGCACGGCATTTTTGGCGCCGATATGAAAGTCGACTTGGTCAACGACGGCCCATTCACCATCGTCTTGGACACCGATAACCTTTAGGTTACGCGGTTTTACCAAACCGCGTAACAACTGGTCATGCGAGATTGTCGTCTGGTACGTATTCGAGACCGGGCTTTTTTAGCTACTTGCGTATGGCCACAACAGGGTGCTATAGTATTAGAGTTTTGTCTATCTTAGGGGTATTATCCCCTTTTTTAATTGCACCTTCTGGAGGCCCTGTTCATGGAAGAGATGGAAGTCAATCACGTCGACGACATCCACGAGAAGCTGACCGATATGGTGGGCGATCGCGTCAAGGTTAAGGCCAACATGGGCCGTACCCGCGTCGTCGAGCGCATGGGCACCATCAAGAGCGTCCACCCGGCCGTCTTCATTGTCGAGGTTGACGAGCGTCGTGGCCGCAAGTCGCGTCAGTCCTACCAGTATATCGATGTGCTCACCGGTCAGGTCGAGCTGTTCGACCCCGAGAGCGGCGAGCATATCTTTACCCCGCTCGGCAATCAGCTCGAGGAGCATTAACGGTGACCGATCGGTCCCTGACTCTTTCCGCGCCGGCAAAGATTAACCTCTACCTGGGGGTTCATACCGAGCGCGATGACCGCGGCTACCACAGGGTCGATTCCCTGATGGCGGCCGTCGGTCTTTCCGATACCGTGACGGTCACGCCGGCGCAGGCGCTGACCGTCCAGACGGTTCCGGCATCAGATTTTCCCATGCAAAAGAATACGGCGTATCGGGTTGCGGTTGCTATGGCCGAGCATTATGGTCGCGAGGCAAACATCTGCGTGACGATTGAGAAGCGCATTCCATTGTGCGCCGGCTTGGGCGGCCCCTCGACGGATGCGGCCGCGGTCATTGTCGCCTTGACAGAGCTCTGGGGCATTGATCGCACC
>DBEXMY010000009.1:0-16500 GCA_048168905.1 Collinsella sp.
TTGACCCAGATCCAGTCCCCCACGGGTTCGCTTGCCCTCGAGATTCTGGGCTGCCTCGCATTCCTCGGACTCGGCCTGCTGGGCGCCGCTGCGCACCACGCCTTTTCACTGGCGTTTCAAGACGATCCCAAGCTCGCCACCGGTGCGGGAGCAGCCTATGCCGCGGGCATCCTGATGCAGTTCGCCGTCAACCTGCTCAATTGCGGCGGTATTGCAGAGCTCATCGTCCTTGGCGCAGCGACTATCGCCATATCCGCCCTCAGCGTCGTTCCCCAAAAAGCTGCCGAGAGCTCCAGCCCCGCCATCAATCCCTTTGCTGAGTCCTCTCATGCCCTCGCCAAGCAGGCATGCTGGAGCATCGCGCTCGTCATGATTCTTGCCTGTCTGTTCTCCACCCTCGACAACGTGGTCACACTCTCCAACGCCCACGGCACCATTGCCGTGCAGACTTGGCCGCGCCTCTTTTTGGCGGCAAGCGGCCTTGCCGCCGGTCTTATCTTTGACCTTGCCGAGCGCCGCTACATGGGACTTGTCATGCTCGGCATCGCCGTGCTCTCGACCATTTCCATCCTGGCCGTGGAGGCCGGCGCCGATCCCAACCTAGGCCTTGTCGTCTTTTACCTGAGCTCGGGCTTTTTCGTCACGTTCTTTACCGCCACCTTTACACAGCTGGCACCGCACATGCATGCGCCCGCCCTTTGGGCTGGCATGGGCCGCGCCGCCAACAATGTATGCGCTTTCACCACATCGGGCATCTCGCTTGCTCTCGTGACCTCGGATAACGTTGCCCTCATTATGATCGGTGCGCTCGTTTTGCTCGTCGCCGCCTGCGCGGCGTTTGTAGCCGCGGGCCTGTTCCGCCTGCCCCAAACCGAGCGGGAGCGCGAGCGCGAGCAGCTGGCAGAAGAAGCACTCGCCGCCCCCACCATCGAGGAGCAACGCCAGGCCTTCATCGCCAACCACGCTCTCACCCCGCGCGAAGTCGACGTGCTCATAGCCGTGACCCAGGATGAACGCCCGCTCAAGCAGGTTGCCGAGGAACTCGGTATCTCGATGCGCATGGTACAGCGCCACCTGAGCTCCATCTACCAAAAGACCGACACGCAGACGCGCGCCGGTCTCACCAAGGCCTTCCCCTCGGCCTAACAAAAACCACCGCAAAGGTGCTTGTGAACTGCCTCCCATTTCTTGGACATCGGGAAATGGGAGGTTTTCCATGAGTATAGACCTCAGGGTGAAGCACGACCTGGAGTCCAGGAGGCGGGCCGTCGAGCTCTTCGACGCCGGCGTCGGCTGCAAGCCGGCGGCCGAGGCCCTGTCCGTCCCCCGCGAGACCGTGAGAGAATGGCAGTGGGTATACCGGGCGTTCGGAAGCGAGGCGCTGCTGTCCATGGACGGGAAACAATCCAGTTACACATTCGAGCAGAGGGTCGCCGCGGCGTCGGCCGTGGTCGACGGCGGGATGGCGAAGGCCGACGCCATGGCCGAGTTCGGGGTCAGGTCGAAGTCCCCGCTGGAGCGCTGGTGCAGGCTCTACCGCGAGGGCGGCGCCGAGGCGCTGCGGCCCCGCCCGAAGGGCAGGCCGAGGGGGTCGAGGTCGAAACCCCGGGCCCGCACCCGCGAGCAGGAGCTCGAGGAGCGCTGCCGCAGGCTCGAGGCCGAGGTCGCCTACCTAAAAAAATTGCGCGCCCTGTTCGAGCGGGACGGGCTCTGACCAGGGCGGCGGCCGAGGCGGTGAGGGCGCTGCGCGCGGAGGGGCACTCCCTGCGCCACCTGCTGGAGTGCTCGGGGCTCAGGAGGTCGACCTACTACTACGCGCCGGCGCACCCGCGGAGGCCGACCAGGCCCGAGCTGCGCGACGCCGCGGCCGAGATATTCTCGCGCACCGCCAGCGGCTGCGGGCACCGGCAGATAGCCATGTGCCTGCGCGCCGAGCTGGGCGCGGTCGTGGCCGACAAGACCGTGCTCAAGATGATGCGCGAGATGGGCATCCGGTGCGGGATACGCCGCCGGGGCTCCCGCCGCCGGTACAGCTCCTACAGGGGGCTCGTGGGGAGCACGTTCGAGAACGTCATCGCGAGGGACTTCGGCGCCGAGGGGCCGTGGCAGAAGCTCGGCACCGACGTCACCGAGTTCAAGGTGGCCGGCGCCAAGGCCTACTGGGCCCCGGTGCTCGACTTCTGCACGAAGGAGATCGTGGCGAGCGACATATCGACCTCGCCGGACCTCGCCCAGCAGCACAGGATGCTCGACCGGCTCCTCGAGGCCCTGCCAGACGGGGCGGCACCGACCATGCACTCGGACATGGGCTGGCAGTACCAGCACGAGTCCTACACCTCCAGGCTGGAGGGGGCGGGCATCACCCAGAGCATGTCGCGCAAGGGGAACTGCATCGACAACGCCGCCACCGAGCAGCTCTTCGGCCACGTGAAGGACGAGTTCTACCGCGGCAGGGAGTGGGGCAGCTTCGGGGACTTCAAGCGCGACCTGGAAGAGTACATAGCCCATTGGAACGCGCGGCGCAGGCAGGTAAGATTGAAGGGCCTGACGCCGGAGGAGTTCCGGAACCAGGCCCTTGCGGCGTAGTCGCTATTTATTCAGTCCAAGTTTCGGGGCGCAGTTCATTGTCCCCTTTGTGGTGGTTATTGATCGGCTAGCCTTCGAGCTGCGCTACCTTGTAGCGGTAGGCAGCGGCGATGACATCTTTGCAGCCCTCGCGGCCCAGCTTGGCGCGGTTGACGACGATGTCCTTGCCACTCGTCATCTTCCACTTTCCGGCGCTGTAGCGCTTATAGAACGCCTCGCGCGCCTTCTGCTGCTGCTTGACCAGCTTGGCGCCCTTCTTTTTGTTAAGGCCACGCTTCTTGCGCACGATCTCGACGCGGTCCTCAAAGGGCGCGGTCACCAACACGGCAATGTGGTTGGGGTTGTTACGCAGCAGGTAATCGGACAGACGGCCTTCGATAATGCAGCTCTCGGTCTCGCCCAGGTCCAAAATCACCTGGCTCATCTTTTGGAACAACTTGTCCGAGTACGAGCGCGCATCGTAGCGGTCGGGCAGGAACGCCATGTTCTCCACGGCCAGACGTTCGTCATAGGCGGCCATCTTATCGAGCGACTCGCCCGCGCGCAGAGACGCGCGCACCAGCAGCTCGTTATCGTACAGCGGAATCCCCAACTCGTTGGCGAGGATGCGTCCAATCTCGTGGCCCTCGGCACCAAAGTCGCGCGCGATGGTAATGACCACAGGACTCTTCTTATTCACCAGATCGCTCATCGCGATTCCTTTCTAACAAATGAGAAATAGGCAATTCCTGATTCCCATTTTGTCACTTAGACCGTCCTGGTTTCCCAAGTGCGGCAGATTGCCCCGAAAGAGGAGCGCCGCGTACTAAATGTACGCAAGCGACGATTGAGGGGCAAGGTGCCGTGCTTGGGAAACCAGGACTATGCGGCCACGATACGGCGTTGATATGCCCTCACCAGCAGCGAGATACCAAAGTTGAGCACAAAGTACATCGCAAACACCAGACCGTAGAGCATAAGCACCTGCGACAGGTCGATCGCGTGAGCCATCACAACGTTTGCCGTGTACATGAGCTCGGCCACGTTAATGCCCGAAAGATACGAGCTGTCCTTAATGACGGTCGTGCACTGGCTAAACAGCGCCGGAATGATCGTCTTAAACGTCTGCGGCAGAATGATATAGCGCATGGTGGCAAAGAAGCCAAAGCCCTGGCTCTGCGCCGCCTCAAACTGGCCGCGCGGAATCGAGTTGAGGCCGCCGCGCACAATCTCGGCCATAACAGCGCTAGTAAACAGCGTAAAGGCGATGGTCGAAATCACAATGTCCAAACCCTGCACCGTAAAGTAGATAAACAGAATCCACAACAGGTTTGGCGTGCAGCGGAACAGTTCAATATAGGCGCTCACCAAAATACGGAACGGGCGGGGCGCATAGCTCTTAACGAGCGCCAGCACCGTGCCAAAGATGAGCGAGAAAAAGATCGACAGCGCCGAGACCTCGATCGTCTTAACAAAGCCGCCCCAAATGTAGAGCAGGTTGGTCGCGTTGAAGATTTCCATGCGCTAGGCCTCCTCTACGTTGTCGAGCCCCAGCTCGGCCAGGCTCACGCCGCGCGGACGCTCCTTGGAGCGGCGCTCGAGCCACTGCACCAGCATGGCGAGCGGAAAGCAGATGATGAAGTACATAAGGCAGCAGACGATGTATCCCTGCAGGTAACCGTACAGACTCACAAAGTTGTCGGAACGGTACATAAGGTCGCCGCCGGCCACAAGCGCCAGCACCGACGTGTTCTTGACCAGGTTGAGCGCCTGGTTACACAGCGGTGGCAGAATGATCTTGAATGTCTGGGGCAGCACGATGTACCAGTACGCCTGCGCACGGGTGAAGCCCTGGCTCTGGGCCGCCTCCATCTGACCGCGCGGAACTGCCTCGATACCAGTGCGGATGACCTCCGAAATGTAGGCCGCGTGATACAGGCCCACGCCCAAGAAGCCCAGCACGAACGGCGCGATGCGCACCGGCTGGTCGGCACCGGTTATGGCCTGCAAAAACTGCGGACCGGCCATGTACATAAAGAGCACCTGCACGGGCAACGGGGTGTTCTGGTAAAACTCCACGTACACGCGGCTTATGGCGCGCAGCACGCGCGAGCGAGTGGTAGAGAACACGCCCAGCAGCGTGCCCAGCACCAGCGACAGCAGCAGGCCGGCAACGACCACCTGCAGCGTCACGCCAAAGCCCTCCCAGAAGGGCCCCATGTTTTGAAATGTCGTCGACCAACGGTCGGCGTCAAATAATCCTTCGAGCATTTGATTCCTTCCTTGGACGATGCGCCTATACAAGACCCCAGGTCTTGACCTCTTGGTCGAGCCAGCCGTCGGCCAGGCGATCGCAAATCACCTGATCGACCACGGCCGAAAGGTCGCAGCCCTTCTTGGTCGCCACGCCGTAGCCCTGCTCGCCAAACTTGACCTCGGGCTGCAGTAACTCAACGGTCTCGTTCATGTAACCGGCCAGCGTGGAGCGGTCCATGGCAAAGACGTCGATATTGCCGGCGTCGAGCGAACTCTTGATGATGGGATAGCCGCTAAAGGCCCTAAACTCGGGCTTACAGCTAAATCCGTTGTCCTTGATCATCTGCTCGATCAGGCCCTGCGTGGTGGCACCCTGGCTCACACCAATGACCTTACCATCCAGATCCTCAATCGAGGTAAAGCCCGAACGCTTCTTGACCATGAGTCCCACGTAGTCGGTGCGGTACGGCGTCGAGAAATCCCAGCTCTTCTTGCGCTCGTCGGTAATAGTGTAGGTCGCCGCGACCACGTCAAGCTGGCCGTTATCGATCAGCGGGCCGCGCGTCTTGGGCGTTACGTCGGTAAACTCGACAAGCTCCTGGGCGCGGGCCTCCTTGTAGCTCACGCCAAAGACGGCAGCGGCGATCTGGTAGCACAAATCGACTTCCATGCCCTCAAAGCGCCCCTTGGCGGTGTCGTAATAGCCATAGCCGGGAACATCCTTCTTAACGCCGGCATTCAGATGGCCACGCGACTTGATGGCCGCAAGCTTGGACCCCTTGTCGGAGCCCTCGCCGCTGGTGGAGTTGCCGCAACCGGTAAGCGCGGTCCCCGTCAGCGCAAGCATGCCGGCGCCAGCCAGCTGCAAAAAGTGACGGCGCGACACGGCCGCCCTCGTCATATCCGTCATGTCCATCACCGTGCCTAGTGCAGAATCTTGGACAGGAACTCGCGGCAGCGCGGGTTCTCGGGGTTATCGAAGAAGTGCTCGGGCGTGCCCTCCTCCAGAATGCGACCGTCCTCCATAAAGATGACGCGGTCGGCCACCTGGCGCGCAAAGCCCATCTCGTGCGTCACGCAGATCATGGTGATGTCCTCCTGCGCGAGCTCAATCATAACGTCCAGAACCTCTTGGACCATCTCGGGGTCGAGCGCCGAGGTCGGTTCGTCAAACAGGATGATGGGCTGCTTGGTGCACAGGGCACGGGCGATGGCGATGCGTTGCTGCTGACCGCCCGAGAGATTCTGCGGATACTCGCTGGCCTTATGCGCCATGCCGACGCGCTTGAGCGCGGCGATGGCGACCTCGGTCGCCTCCTCCTTGCTCTTCTTTTGCAGTTTGATGGGCGCGAGCGTCAGGTTGCCCAGCACCGTCATGTTCGGATACAGGTTGAACTGCTGAAACACCATGGAACTATACTTGCGAGCCATCTCCAGGTGATTCTTTTTGGTGAGCGGCGTACCGTCGATGACGACCTCGCCCGACGTGGGCTCCTCCAGATAATCGACGCAACGGATGAGCGTCGACTTACCCGAGCCGGAAGGCCCGATCATTACGAGCTTCTCGCCGCGCTTGACGGTGAGATTGATATCTTTGAGCACATGCAGGTCGCCAAAGTACTTGTTGAGATGCTTGATCTCGATCATGTCTGCCATGAATGTCCCTTCCCTGCGTTTACACGAGTTGAACTATTGTACGGAAAGAACCATGTTTCCGCAGCCCACACTACATTCCCGTAAAGAACCCGCAACCTTCCACCCACTCATTGGGGACAGCCCAGCAAAAAGGGGCGCGACCATGACGGCCACGCCCCTCAACATCAACTATGTACCGCTCGGCCCCTACGCAAGCTTTGCGCCGACGATCTTTGCTGCTGCCGGCTTATCGAAGTTTCCGCCAGTGGCCTTGCCGAGCGCGCCCATAACCTGGCCCATCTGCTTCTTGGACGTGGCGCCCAGCTCGGCGATGACCTGCTCGATCAGAGCCTCGAGCTCCTCGCCCGAAACCTGCGCGGGCAGCAGGCTCTCCAGAATCTTGACCTGCTCGGTCAGGTTGTCGGTACGCTCCTGGTCGGTACCGGCCTTAATGGACATCTCCAGCGTCTCGCTCGTCTGCTTAATCAGACGCTTGATCATGCTGTTGACGTCTTCCTCGGTCACGTCGCGGCGCTCGTTAACCTCGATATTCTTCACCTCGGCCTTGACCTGGCGAATGATAGACAGGCGAACCTTGTCCTTGGCCTTCATGGCCGCGATCATTTCCTTCTGCAGCTCTTCGTTGGTCATCTGCAAATCCTCCTCAATAGCGTGGGCGGCACTCGCGCGAGCACCGTCCCATGATTACTTGGTCGTCGACGAATTGTCGGTCGAGCTCTTGGTGACGCCCTTCAGGCTGACGTTGTACGGCACGTCCTTGGGCATGGGGTTAACGGTGATGTCGGCGTCCTTCTTGTACTGCTCCAGCCACTCGCTGTACGCGGTGCTTGCCGCCTGCGTCTTCACCACGTTGGAGACGTACTTCTTGATCTCCTTGGGCACCTGCTTAATGTCATCGACCTGATTATCGACATGGAAGTAGTCGGTGCACTTGATGATGTGATAACCATAGGTCGACTCGACGACGTCGCTCACATCGCCCTTGTTGAGCCCCTCGAGCGCCGCCTGGTAGCTGTCGACGAAGGTGGTGAGCTTGTCCCAGCCCACATCGCCCTTCTTATCCTTGGAGCCGGTATCGTCGGAGTACTGCTCCACGGCATCCTCAAAGCTCAGCTCGCCGGAGTTGATCTTGTCCAGGCACTCCTGCGCCTTGGCCTTGGCGGCAGCCTTGTCCTCGTCGGAAGCGTCGGAATCGACCTTGATCAGAATATTCGACGAGCGACGGGCGTCATTGTAGTTGGACAGGTTCTCGTTGATGTAATCGACAATCTCGCTGTCCTTGGGCTTGCTGGTGGGTGCCACGGCATCCTTGAGCTTTTGCTGCGCCAGGCTCTCCTTGAGCGAGTCCTTGTAGGTGTCCTCGGTGTAGCCATAGGTCTTAAGCGTCTTCTTAAAGGCTTTGGCGCCGCCGGCACTCTTGCAGGCGTCCTTCCAAGCCTTCTCGACCTCGTCGTCCGACACCGTCACGCCGTTTTCCTTCTGCGCCTGCTGAAGCAGGATCTGCTGCGCGTAGGAGTCGATGAGCTGTTTGCGGTACTTCTTGGGCGTGAGGTCGTTGTCGACCAGGTACTGTGCCCAGTCCTTGTCCTTGGTGTAGCCGTAGGACGTGCGCATGCTCATGATCTGCTTGGTCACGGTGTCCTCGGTGAGGTTGGTGCCGTTGATAGTGGCAGCCACACCACCAGTGAGCTTATAGCCCGAGCTGGCGCTTTCGCTCTGCGACATCAGGCCGGAGCACGCCATGGCCGAGACGGAGAGCAGCATCGCCAGCACGCCGATGACCACCAGGACAATCTTGACGGTCTTGGACACATAGGTCTTGCGCTGCTTCTTGCGAGAGCTGGAGGCGGCGCGGGACCGTTGCTCGGGCGTCGGCGCGACCTCGGGGTTCTTTTTCTTATTTGCCATGTTTGGCCTTTCGCATCACGAATCGAACAAACGCCATTGTGTCACAACGCAGCCCCGCGGCACACCCGGCGCATGGGACACAGGTTAATCTGCACCATTTTGGTGCAAAGGGGATAGGTCTGGCGGTTGGCAGTTAGGGACGTTCCTTTTCTGCCGGCAGTTAGGGACGGTCCCCAGTGCCGGCCTTAAAAGTATCGACGGATGGCGTCGACCATGCCCTGCGGCATGGTCTGGCCGAGTACGTCGGCTGCGGCGTCGGCGTCCATAAAGATATTCATGAGCGCTTGCAGGGCCTCGACCTGGCCGCCCGGCTCGGCAATGCCCAGATTGATGATGATCTGTGCCGGCACGGGAGCGCCCATGCCCGCCATAGCATTGAATGTCACGGGCGCAGCAGGCTTTACCACCGCGATATAGGGCTTAGCCACAAATCCGGGATCAGTATGTGGGATGGCGATATTGGCCGCCGGCATGGCAAGGCCCGTGGGATAGGCGTCCTCGCGTGCGCGAACGGCGTCAAGCCAGCCATCGGCAATGTAGCCGCGCGGGGCGAGCTCGCCCTCGAGTCGCGCAAACACCTCACCCGGTATCGCGCACTCCCAATCAAAAAACACCAGCTCAGGCGTAAACAGCGCTTCGTTATCCGCCATGCGCTCACCTCTCTCACCTAGTCACCTGGGACGTTCTTAAACGACTAGTCATTCAAGAACGTCCCCAATGACTACCTAAAACAAAGGATGGCCACTTGCGCCTTGGCGCCAATGACCACCCTGACTACTCAGCTAAATTGTACTGTGCGCCGCTAGCCGCGAGGCGCATCAATTGCCACCTTGCCGCTCTCCAGCACGTGGACGCGGCCGTCGGCGAGCATCTGCACGACCTCGGGATACAGCACGTGCTCGATCGCGTGGATGTGCTCCTCGAGCGTATCGACATCCCAGCCCTCCTCAACAGCCAGCGCGCGCTGGGCGATGATGGGGCCGTTGTCGTAGATCTCGTTGGCAAAGTGCACGGTCACGCCGGTCACCTTGACGCCGCGGGCAAACGCATCGTCGATCGCGTGGGCACCGGTAAAGCTCGGCAGCAGCGCCGGATGCAAGTTGACCACGCG
Source organism: Collinsella sp. (assembly GCA_048168905.1). Taxonomy (GTDB): domain Bacteria; phylum Actinomycetota; class Coriobacteriia; order Coriobacteriales; family Coriobacteriaceae; genus Collinsella. The sequence goes on from DBEXMY010000009.1 coordinate 9,497, forward strand.
GTTGGGAAACGCCGCCAGCAGAGGCGTGTGCACCATGCGCATGTAGCCGGCCATGACCACATACTCGCAGCCGCGCTCGAGAAGCTCGTGCGCGATGATCTCGTCGGCGGCAATAGGGTCGGCATAGACATCCTTGGACAGCGTGAGCGTCTGGATGCCCGCGCGCTCAGCGCGCTGCAAACCCTTAGCCGAAGGACGGCTCGACACCACAAGCTCAATCGAAGCGTTGAGCTTGCCGGCGGCGATCAGATCGATCAGCGCCTGCAGGTTGGTACCCGAACCGCTGATGAGCACACCGATCTTGAGCGGCTCGGCCGTATCGGTGCCGGTCGGACGGGTATAGGGCACAAAATCCAGGCCCTCGGCGGCAGTCATCTGCTCGTTAGCGCTCATCGGAGTACACGACCTTACCGGAACCCTCGACGCACTCGCCCACGCGGAACGGCTTCTCGCCCAGCGCGACCAGAGCCTCGGTCACCGCGGCCTCGTCCTCGGGGGCGACGATCAGGCACAGGCCAACGCCCATGTTGAAGGTCTTGCATGCCTCATTGGGCGCGAGCTCGGCCTGGCGCGACACATAGGTGATGACGGGCGGAACGTCCCAACCCATCTCGGCACCGTTGCGGGTGACCACGGCGTCGACGTCGTCGGCGAGCGCGCGGTTGAGGTTCTCGGTAATACCGCCGCCGGTGATGTGGGCAATGGCATGAACGTTGGCGCCACCGCGGAGCAGCTCCAGAATCGGCTTGACGTAAATGCGCGTAGGAGCCAACAGGGCGTCTGCCAGCGATGCACCGCCGAGCTCCTCGAGCGGACGGCTCAGCTCCTCGGCCTTAGCGGCGGCCTCGGGCGTGCCCGGCTTAATGCCGTCGACGCCAATGACCTTGCGCACGAGCGAGTAGCCGTTGGAGTGCACGCCAGTGGAAGGCAGGCCCAGGATCACGTCGCCGGGGCGAACGTTCGCGGGGTCGAGCATCTTGGGGCGATCGACAACACCCACGGTAAAGCCGGCGAGGTCGTAATCGGCGGGGGCCATGACGCCCGGGTGCTCGGCCATCTCGCCGCCCACGAGCGCGCAGCCCGCGAGCTTGCAGCCGTCGGCCACGCCCTTGATGATCTTTGCCATGTGCTCGGCCTCAATGTGACCGATGGCAACGTAATCCAGGAAGAACAGCGGCTCGGCGCCCGAAGCCAAAATGTCATTGACGCACATGGCGACCAGGTCCTGACCCACCGTCTCGTGACGGTCCATGATCTGGGCGAGCACGAGCTTGGTGCCCACGCCGTCGGTACCGCTGATCAGGATCGGGTCTTCCATATCCTTAAGCGCGGCGGCCGAGAACAAGCCACCAAAGCCGCCGATGCCGCCGATGACCTCGGGGCGGTTGGTGTCCTTGACCATCTGCTTAATAGCGTCGACGGCGCGGCCGCCCTCGGCGGTATCGACGCCGGCGTCCTCGTACGTCACATGCTTGCTGTCGCTCATCTGAGCCTTCCTCTCCCACTACCGTGGCGCCGCGCGGACGCCAAACGGTGCTCATAGTTGCGTTCATTTCGGCGCGCGCCATAACAGCACGCGCCGTCATATCAACAAAACAGCAGGTAAAACCTACCAAAATAAACCTGTCCCTACATGGCAGGCTTTAGGCCTCGCCGTGCTCCTCTTCCCAGCTGCGGTCGTCGTATTTCTCGACCACGGCGTCGTCGTCAAAGTGCAGCGGCTTGTCCAGGTTGCGGGGCTTAAAGCCCTCCATGAACTTGTCGCGGCCAAAGCTCTCGGGAATCGCCACGGGGTAGCGTCCGGTAAAGCACGCATCGCAGTAACCGCCCTTGGGCATGACCTTAAGCAGGCCCTCGACCGAAAGGAAAGCCAGCGAATCGGCGCCAATGTACTCGCAAATCTCGTCGACCGTCTTGTTGGCGCTGATAAGCTGCGACTGCACGTCGGTATCGATACCGTAGAAGCACGGCCAGATGACCTCGGGCGAGTTGATGCGGATGTGAATCTCCTTGGCGCCGGCGTTGCGCAGCATCTTGACGAGCTGCACCATGGTGGTGCCGCGGACGATGGAGTCGTCAATGACGACCAGGCGCTTGCCCTCGATGTTGTCGCGCAGCGGGTTGAGCTTCATACGCACGCCCATGGCACGCAGCTCCTGCGTAGGCTCGATAAACGTACGGCCCACATAGCGGTTCTTGATAAGGCCCTCGCCAAAGGGAATACCGCTCTCGTGCGAATACCCCTCCGCGGGCGGCAGACCGGAGTCGGGCACGCCGATAACCAGGTCGGCCTCGACGGGCTCCTCATGTGCCAGCTGACGACCCATGTCATAACGGCAGGCGTAGACGCTCTTGCCGTTCATGATGGAGTCGGGGCGAGCGAAGTAGACCTGCTCAAAGATGCAGTTAGCAGGCTCTTCGGCGGCAGGCACGCCCTGCTCGGACACAAGGCCCTCGGCGCTGATGCGCAAAATCTCACCGGGACGGACGTCGCGGACGTACTCGGCGCCCACGATATCGAGTGCACAGGTCTCAGAAGCGACGACCCAGCCGCCGGCGCGGGTGACATGGGTGGCAGCGTCGACCGTCGCGGCGTCGTCTTGCGACGGCAGTTGCGAAACGGAAGCGGCATCGGCCTGGTCCAGGCCCTCGTCCACGAGCTTGCCCAGCACCAGCGGGCGAATGCCATGCGGATCGCGGAATGCGTAGAGCGCCTGCTCGTTGATGAGCGTCATGGCGTAGCCGCCGCGCACGAGCTCCATGGTCTTACGAATGCACTCGCGCAGGTGGCCCGTACGCTGGGTAAAGTAGCCGATAAGCTTAGTCGCGACCTCGGAATCCGAATTGGAGAGGAACGGCACGCCCAGCTCGATCAGCTGACGGCGCAACTCGTCGGTGTTGACCAGAGTGCCGTTGTGAGCAAGCGCGATAATGACGCTGTTGATGGTGGAAAGATGCGGCTGCGAGGCTTCCCAGCTCTTGGCGCCGGCGGTGCCATAGCGCACGTGGCCCACGGCCAGCTGGCCGGAGAGCGTCGACAGGTCGGCGTTGGAGAACACGCGATCGAGCAGTCCCAGGTCTTTGCGAACCATAACCGTGCCGCCGTCGCCCACGGCGATTCCCGCCGATTCCTGGCCGCGATGCTGCAGCGCGCGCAGACCAAAGTACGTCAGTCGAGCCACATCGCGATCGGGTGCCCACACACCAAAAATGCCGCATTCCTCATGCAGCTGGTCGGAGTCCGGATCATACGTCGACATGGTCTTCACCTGTCCCGCGGCGCGCTCGGCCGCGTGGATGGTTTCTTGAGACATGGCATCCCCTCAGAGCCTCGTTATTTGGCGTTACCTGCCCTATTATACGCACGGCAAGACAAGCACTCCCGCGCATGAACAGCGCTTTTTAAAAGCCCACCGAGCTTATAATCCGTTTTGCAGCCAAACATTTTATTGGGCAACCGCCTCGGGGCCGACGATCCCGCATACTTCCGTTGCGACGCCTCTCGCCCGCCGTTGGGGCTTGCATTGTTGCAAATGGGACGTTCGTCCTGTCTTTTGGCAGGTCGGCGGCGTATCCTTGTACCTACAGCAAAACGAGAAAGGTTATGTATGGATCGAAACGAACTCGACCCCAGCGTCCCCAGCGCCACGGAGGTCAAGAAGATCCCCCTCATCATTAAGGTGTACGCTGTCCTGTGCATCCTGTCCGGCGTGGGCACGCTCCCTTCGGTCGGCGCCTTTATGTGGCAGGTCATCACCGCGCTCATCAACGGCAACGCCGCCGCCAAGCTCGGCGACAACACGCTCGTCGCGGTCGGCCTTATCGTCGCCGGCATCATGCTCTCTGCGGCAAGCGCCGTCATCCTGATCATCTTTGGCCTGGACCTTATCAAAAACCAGCGCCGCAACGCCGCTCGCCTGTCCTACATCCTTATTGCATTCACCGTCGTCGAGCTTTTGGTCGACGTGATGCTCCAGGGTATCGGGCCCTTCTTGCTGCGCCCTGCCATCCAGCTCGGCATCCTCGTCGCGCTTTCGGCCACCGTCGATCCCACGCTGCGCCAGGAGCGCGAGCTGCAGCGCCGCCTGCAGGAAATGCTCGATCGCGACGCCGCCGCCGAGGGCATGCTCGGGCGCGATGAAACCGGCGAAGGCTACATCAAGCTCAACTACTTCAACCTGTTCTGGGTATTCTTTGTCTGCTGCATACTCGGCCTGATCGCCGAGGACATCTGGCACATGACGGTCGACGACCCGGGCGTCTACCAGAACCGCGCCGGCATGCTGTTTGGCCCCTTCAGCCCCATCTACGGATTTGGCGCCGTGCTCATGACCATGGTGCTCAACCGCTTCTATAAAAAGAACCCCATCATTATCTTTTTGGTGAGTGCGCTGCTCGGTGCAAGCTTTGAGGTGTTCGTGGGCTGGTTTATGCAGACCTCGTTTGGCGTGGTCTCGTGGAGCTATTCACACATTAGGCTATTCGGCATGCCCGATCCCATCGCGGTATTGACCGGGGGACGCACATGCACGCCGTTTGCCTGCATGTGGGGCCTGGGTGGCCTCATCTGGATCAAGGTCTTGCTGCCGCGCCTGCTTAAGCTCATCAATATGATTCCATGGAAACGCCGCTACTCTGCTACCGTCATCCTGACCGCCGTCATGTTGATCGACGGCGTCATGACGTTGCAATCGCTCGACTATTGGTATCAGCGCGTCAACGGAACCGTTCGAAATATTCCCGTCGCACAGTTCTATGACAAGCATTTCGATAACGAATATATGGAGAACCGTTTTCAGAGTATGACCATGAGCCCCAAGGACGCCACACGCGTGTAGCAAACGCCAGAGCAAAATAGCTCCAACACATCAAAGCCCACTGGCAGATCTACATGAACTGCCGGCGGGCTTTCGCTATAGACAGACTCGGATTGCCGACGAGGCCTTACGCCTCGCGCTCGACCTCGCTCACGCACTCGTTCTTGATGGTGCCGACGAGCGACTGCAGCGCATCGACCACATGCGGGCGAATGTCTCCGCCAATGAGCACGAGCATGATGTCGTCGCCCACGGCGAGCTCGCCGCTTGCCAGCCACACGCGCACATAGCCGATACCCGGCATCGCGCGCGTGGCCTCGATAGCAGCCTGCACTTTCTGAGCATCGAAGCCGAACACCATGCCGCCCACCTTGTGGCCCGGCGCCACGCCATCGGTCTCGACACCGCGCGCCTCGGCCTTGGGCGTCGCGCGCACCACACCGTTATGTGTCAGATACATACCGCACGCAGGTGCCGACGAATCGGCCTTGGCCTCGCGCAGCCAAGCATCAACCGAAGGCATCGTTTTGCCATTCTCGAGCATCATTTCCCCTTTCACCGTCATTGAGTAGCCCATTATCTATTCCTCGACCGGCGTGAGCACCATGACGGCACGTGTGTTGCTCAGCGATAACGAACGACAGGTCACAAGCGTTACGACCTTGGTTGCCGAGGCGGCGCGATCGCCCGCATCGCTCGCCACGGCAGAGGCACCGTCGAGCATCTCGGACAGATAGTTCTTGAGCCCGTCGTCGCCCTCAAAGTTGGTCGCGCGCGCCTTGGAGTACGTATCCTCAACGACCTTGGTCGCCAGCGGACGCAGCTTATACGTTGCATCGCGCGTGATGTAATACACGTACTCGATGCTATCGAACGTCGCTTGGTCGGTGGTGTCCGAAATCACGTTGAACATCGACCCATCGTTCATATGGTGGCCGTAGATCGTGGTCTGCTGATCCACCATGCCCGGCGCGGTATCGTCGCTGTCCAAGAAGATCGCACCCGATGCATTGGACGTACCGTCAAACAGCGTGTTGAGGTATTTGGAGTTGTTGTTGGTCTGCACGACGGGATAGTTGATGTTGGTGCCGGGCGCGTAAATCCAACCCACAACCTCGGGATTCGTCTGGGCAAGTGCATCAAAGTCGATAATCGGCACGCCGCTGGCGTCCTTGTCGCTCACATATTGTTTTTCGATCTTTTGATACGACTCGCTCGCCTGCTTGTAGCCAATCTGGGCGTTGATAAAGATGGCGGCAGCGGCAACGATTAGGCCGATGCCGATGATGATGAGCAGAATGGGAATAACGGAGCGGCGCTTTTTGCGCGGCGGCTCGGTGTAATCCGACGACGCGGCATGCGATGAAGACCGGGGCGGCTTCTTAGCATTGCTATAAGATGAAGGTCGATATGCGGCCGGCGCGTCCTGTCGACGATGCGTCGCCGGTGTCACGGGGCGCGGCGTGCGCGGCTGCTGAGGAGAGGATGTCCGACCCTGCTGTGCCGCATGGGCAGCACCCGGCTTCGACGGATCGGGAATCTGAGAAGCCTTGAATCGTTTTCCCTGATAGTCGGACATGGCTCTCCTTATACTGCGGCGAAACGGCGGAACGCCTAGGCGTCGGCCATCTCCTGCTTCATCTTCTCGATAACCTTGCGGTACTCGGGGTCGCATGCGCCCAGAATCTGCGTGGCATAAATGGCGGCGTTCTTGGCACCGTTGATGGCAACGCAGGCCACGGGCACACCCGAAGGCATCTGCACCATCGACAGCAGCGAATCCATACCGCCCAGGTCACTCGTCTTCATAGGCACGCCGATAACCGGCAGCGGCGTAAAGGCAGCCACGACACCACCCAAGTGAGCGGCCTTGCCGGCGGCGGCGATAATCACTTTGATACCGCGATCGGCGGCAGTCGAGGCCCACTCGTGGACCTTCGCCGGCGTGCGGTGTGCGCTCGCAATGACGAGCTCATAGGGCACACCGAGTGCCTCGAGCTCGGCGGTGCAACCTTCCATAACGCCCAGATCGGACTTGGAGCCCATGATGATCCCGACAACCGGCTTCTGATCTGCCATAAACAAAGACCTCCTGTTGAGAGCGGCGACGCGGCCAATCCGCGACCCTTAACTACTGAGAGTAGTATAGCTGCTCCCGTCCCTGCGGTCTTTGTGGTGGCGGCTGAG
>DBEXMY010000010.1:0-2533 GCA_048168905.1 Collinsella sp.
GGGAGGCGCCGCGCGCTCGGGCGGCGCGCCAGGGAGATAGTGGACGAGATAGTCGAGAAGCGCGGTCTCAAGAAGGAGTAACATCGGGACTTGCAGCGACGGACCTCAGGACGCTCTTACACCACGTCTGCGCGCGCCACCCAACGGGGTCTGCCCACCGACCAAAACCGCCCGCTGAAAGCATCCTTGGGACCAAAAAAGTATGTCCGGCGCGTATGCATTTACCCTGGCCTGCTGAATACTCCTAAAAATGCACGGTCCGCCCCGGGAGCCACTGCCAAGTTATCCCCCGGCATTCAGAAAATCTAAGTGCCAAAAAATAAGATTTTTTAACTCCGTGTTGTATAACCCGCCATTCGTGGGTACCATTCAACGCGTACGCAAACAAAAAGGGTTAACCCGCGCGGCATGACCGCGCGGCCCACAAAGGAGGAAACAAGCATGTCGTCTTTGAAGCCGCTTGCAGATCGCGTCCTGGTCAAGCCCGACGAGGCCGAGCAGAAAACCGCTTCTGGTCTGTACATCGCCAGCAACGCTCAGGAGAAGCCGCAGCGCGGCACCATCGTTGCCGTTGGCGCCGGTAAGGTTAACGACAAGGGCGAGCGCATCCCCATGGACGTTCAGGTCGGCGACGTTGTCATCTACGGTAAGTTCGGTGGCAACGAGGTCAAGGTCGACGGCGAGAAGTATCTGCTGATGCGCGCCGACGACATCTACGCCGTCGTCGAGGCCTAGTCTCGTCAGAATCTCTGATTCGTCTTTGAACGCGTCCGCCGCATAGGACTCGGAAGCGGCGACGCGAGTCACATTTCTTTTGGAGGATTACCTACCATGGCAAAGAACATTACGTTCAACACCGATGCCCGCGCCAAGCTCGCCAAGGGCGTCAACACTCTGGCCGATGCCGTTACCGTCACCATGGGCCCCAAGGGCCGTTACGTCGCTCTGCAGCGCACGTTCGGTGCCCCGACCATCACCAACGACGGCGTTTCCGTCGCTAAGGAGATCGAGCTCGAGGACAACATCGAGAACATGGGCGCTCAGCTGGTGAAGGAGGTCGCCACCAAGACCAACGACACCGTGGGTGACGGCACCACCACCGCAACCCTGCTCGCTCAGGCTATCGTCAACGACGGTCTGCGCAACGTCGCCGCTGGCGCTAACCCGCTGGCCATCCGTCGCGGCATCGACAAGGCTGTAAACGCCGCCGTCGCCGAGATGAAGAAGCAGGCCAAGCCGGTCGAGACCAAGGAGCAGATCGCTTCCGTCGGCACCATCTCCGCTGGTGACCCCGAGGTTGGCGAGAAGATCGCCGAGGCCATGGAGGTCGTGGGTAAGGACGGCGTCATCACCGTCGAGGATTCCCAGACGTTCGACATTACCATCGACACTGTCGAGGGCATGCAGTTCGACAAGGGCTATGTCTCCGCTTACTTCGTCACGGACAACGACCGCATGGAGGCCGTGATGAAGGATCCGTACATCCTCATCACCGACCAGAAGATCTCCAGCGTCCAGGACATCATGCCTGTTCTCGAGGCTGTCCAGCGCGCCGGCCGTGGCCTGCTCATCATCGCTGAGGACATCGACGGCGAGGCTCTGCCGACCCTGGTCCTCAACAAGATCCGTGGCGCCCTCAACGTCTGCGCCGTCAAGGCTCCGGGCTACGGCGATCGCCGCAAGCGCATCCTCGAGGACATCGCCGTCCTCACCGGTGGCCAGGCCGCTCTGGACGAGCTGGGCGTGAAGGTCGCTGACATTACCGCCGATATGCTCGGTACCGCTAAGTCCGTCACCATCTCCAAGGACAACACCGTCGTCGTCGGCGGTGCTGGCTCCAAGGAGGCCATCGACGCCCGTATCGCTCAGATCAAGGGCGAGATGGAGAACACCACCTCTGACTTCGACCGCGAGAAGCTCCAGGAGCGCCTGGCCAAGCTCTCCGGTGGCGTTGCCGTCATCAAGGTCGGCGCTGCTACCGAGTCCGAGCTCAAGGAGATCAAGCATCGCGTCGAGGACGCCCTGCAGGCTACCCGCGCTGCTGTCGAGGAGGGCATTGTCGCTGGCGGCGGCGTCGCCTTCATGGACGCTGCTCCTGCGCTCGACGCTGTTGAGATCGACGACCCCGAGGAGAAGATTGGCGTCGATATCGTCAAGAAGGCTCTGACCGCTCCGGTCGCTACCATCGCCAAGAACGCTGGCTTTGAGGGCGCTGTCGTGGTCGACAAGGTTGCCGAGCTGCCCGCCGGCCAGGGTCTCAACTCTGCCAACGGCGAGTGGGGCGACATGATCGAGATGGGCGTCCTCGACCCCGTCAAGGTCAGCCGCGTCACCCTGCAGAACGCTGCTTCTGTCGCCAGCCTGATCCTCATCACCGAGGCCACCGTCTCCGATGTGCCCAAGACCACTCAGCTTGAGGACGCTATCGCTGCTGCCACCGCTGGTCAGCAGGGCGGCGGTATGTACTAAGGCCGACAAGGTCTAGAACTCCCACCGGGAATCCGGGGGCGTGACGGGGGCTTCTCTCCGGAAC
>DBEXMY010000011.1:0-4510 GCA_048168905.1 Collinsella sp.
ATGTGGTTGTTGCGGCAACTGGTCCCTATCATAAATTACCCTTGGCATACTTGCGCGAAAACCTGCCCGTGCTACACTTGCAATTGCTGTTTCAGGGCGGGGTGAAATTCCCCACTGGCGGTAAATCGGGCGGTGTCAAAGGGACGCCGTGGCGCAGGTAAAGTGCCTGCGGCCGAGCCGATGAGTCCGCGACCCGTGTGTGCGTTGGTTCGCATGCCGGCTGAACTGGTGAGATCCCAGTACCAACGGTTAGAGTCCGGATGAAAGAGGCAGGTGATCTTATGTCTGAACAGTCGCAGCATATCCATTTTGAGAACACGAATAGGTGGAGCACCAAACAGCTCGTTACCATGGCGTTGATGTGCGCCCTGGGAGCGCTGTTTATGTATGTGCAGCTGCCCATCCTTCCTTCGGCGCCGTTTTTGACGTATGACCCGTCGCTGGTGCCGGCGATGGTGTGTGGATTTGCGTATGGTCCTGGTGCCGGCACTGCCGTTGCCGCCATGGCGATCGTTATCCATGCGCTCACCACGGGTGACTGGGTCGGCGCGCTTATGAACCTGGTTGCCACGCTGGGCTACATTCTGCCCGCGGCTATCGTCTACCAGAAGATGCATACCTATAAGGGTGCTGTGATTGGCCTGGTGCTCGGCGTTATTGCCGCTACGGCGTTGTCTATGGTCGCAAACCTTACCATTGGCGTATGGTTCTGGTATGGCTCGGTCGATGTGATCGCCCCGCTCATGATTCCTGCCGTGCTGCCGTTCAACCTTATCAAGACCGTGCTTAACTCGGTGTTGACACTTGCAGTGTACAAGGCGGTCTCCAACCTCATCACGCCTAAAAAGGACCAGGTCAAAGGCCGCGCATGATTGAGTGTCGGGGCGTTTCCTTTAGCTATGACGGTGTCACGCCGGCGCTCGACGGCATCGATCTGAACATCGAGGATGGCGAGTTTTTCTGCATCCTCGGTGGCAATGGGTCGGGTAAGTCGACGTTTGCCAAGCATCTGAATGCGCTGCTGCAGCCCGATGCGGGCACGGTACGTATCAACGGCATGGATGCGTCCGACCCCGAGCTGGTCTACGACATTCGTTCGACCGCGGGCATGGTATTCCAGAATCCCGATGATCAGCTGGTAGCAACGATTGTCGAAGATGACGTTGCGTTCGGTCCCGAAAACCTTGGCGTGCCATCGGCGCAAATTGCGCAGCGCGTACGCGAGGCACTGAAGGGCGTGGGCCTGGTGGGCTTTGAGCGCCACGAGACTCATGCGCTTTCGGGTGGCCAAAAGCAACGCGTGGCGCTTGCCGGCGTGCTCGCCATGGAACCGCGCGTGCTCATATTGGACGAGGCTTCCTCGATGCTCGATCCGCGTGGACGTCAGGGCCTCATGAAGGCTTGCCGCGCGTTGCACGATCGCGGCATGACCATCGTGATGATTACGCACTTTATGGAGGAGGCCGCCGAGGCCGATCGTGTCGCGGTATTTCGGGCGGGGCACGTTGCCATGCTCGGTACGCCCGAGGAAATCTTGACGCGGGCGGATGAGCTTGCGCAGCTCAACCTGGATATGCCGGCGTCGTGTCGTCTGGGCAGGTCGCTTCGTGCGAAGGGCGTGCCCGTTTGCGCGCAGGTGCGCGAGGCGGGTATGGTTGCCGCGGTTGCGCAGGCCTATACCGAGCGAAGTGAGGCGGGTACCGCGGGGCAGCCTTCCGTATCCCAGTTGGAAATCGCTGACGGCACTGTTCAGGCAGACAACAAGGACAACGCATCAGAGCCCGTCATCGAGCTATCCCATGTTTCGTACAGCTATTCGCTCAGTCCGCGCGAGCGCCGTCGCTGGCATAAGCGCTCGGCCGCTGCGGGCAAATCAACCAAGCAGGCTCTCTGGGGAAATGACCCTAGTAGTCCGTGGGCACTGCGCGACGTGTCTTTGACGGTACGTCGCGGCGAGTTCCTGGGGCTAGCAGGCCATACCGGCTCGGGTAAATCAACGCTGGTTCAGCATCTCAACGGGTTGATTCGTCCGCAGGAGGGAAGCGTTTGCGCGCTGGGGCTCGACCTGTCAAACAAGAAAGACGCCGCCGCGGTTAAGGCCAAGGTCGGCGTGGTGTTTCAGTATCCCGAGCGCCAGCTATTTGCCGAAACCGTGGCGCAGGACGTGGCGTTTGGTCCGCACAACCTTGGCTTGCCGCAAGATGAAGTCGACCGTCGTGTCGAGTCATCGCTCTCGCGCGTGGGCCTCGACCTTTCTACGGTCGGCGACAAGAGTCCCTTTGAGCTTTCGGGCGGTCAGCAACGGCGTGTGGCATTCGCCGGCGTGCTCGCCATGGAGCCCGAAGTCCTGGTGCTCGATGAACCCATGGCGGGGCTCGATCCGGCTGCGCGCAGGGATTTCCTTGAGCTTATCGATCGACTTCACCTCGATGGCCTGACCGTTGTCATGGTTTCACATAGTATGGATGACCTGGCCAATTGCTGTGACCGCATCGTCGTAATGAACGAAGGCGCGGTGTTTGCCGAGGGCACGCCCGCTCAGGTTTTTGCGCATGCGGATGAGCTTAAATCAATCGGCTTGGGTGTTCCCGCTGCCCAGCGCATGGCGCTGGCGCTTGCGAAGGCAGGCGTGCCGCTGCGCTTTGACGGCCTCTATACGGTTGAGTCGCTGGCAGACGAGTTGGTGGACCTGCTAATCGGTCGCTCGGGCGGTCCTTCTAACGTCGCGGACATTGCTAAATCCAAGACGGTCGCGCGAGAGGAGGGCTGCTAATGGAGGCGTTTTCGTTTGGTAGCTACTATCCCGGCGATAGTGCGATCCACCGCCTGGACCCGCGAACTAAGTTGCTCTTGGGCTTTGTGTTTCTGATCACGACGCTCACAGTCAGCAGCTTCCGCGGACTGGCCCCGGTCGCAATCTTCGTTGTCCTGATCTATACCGTGTCCCGGGTGCCGTTGCGCCGGGTCCTATCATCGATGGCACCATTGCTGGCGATTGTCGTGGTGGTCACAGCGCTCAACCTGTTTTCCGACCAGAGTGGGCGCATTCTGTGGCAGCTTGGCTTTTTGCGGATAAGCGAGGGTTCGCTGCATTCCGCCGCCTTTATGGCGTGCCGCCTGAGCTTGATGATGGCCGGCATGAGCGCCATTACACTCACCACGCCGACACTCGACCTCACCGCGGGCTTTGAACGTCTGCTCGCACCATTTGCGCGCGTGGGGCTCCCTGCGCACGAGCTCGGTATGATTATGGGTATCGCGCTGCGCTTTATGCCGCAGTTTGCCACCGAGATGAAGCAGACGGCCGATGCGCAAGCGAGCCGCGGTGCGCGCGTGACGGGAGGCCCGCTCGGCGGCGTGCGTATGCTCGGCAGTGTGGCGATTCCGCTGTTCACGGGCGTGTTCCGTCATGCCGAGACGCTTTCAGCCGCCATGGATGCCCGTTGCTATCATGGCGAGCAGGGTCGCACACGTCTGCATGCGCTTGCATTTGGCCGCAGCGATGCGTTGGCGGCGGTGGTGACGGCGTTGCTGCTCATCTGCGTCATCGTCATCAACCTTCAACTTGTTTAGGCGCGATTCGAGCGCAAGAAAGGGGTCCCTATGACCGACAACGACCGCACGGCTCAGCTTGAGCGCGCCTGTTCATATCTCAGGCGCATTCCGGCGTGGTATCTGGCCACGACCGATGTGGCCGACGGGCATCAGCCTCGCGTGAGGCCGTTTTCGTTTGCCATGGTCGATGACGACAAACTGTGGTTTTGCACGTCGCGCGACAAGGACGTATGGGCGGAGTTGAGCGCGAATCCCAAGTTTGAGGTATCGGGCTGGAAGCCGGGGGAGTGCTGGATCGTGTTAACCGGTGAGGCCGCGCTCGAGGATGATGCAGTCGTGAGCGACAAGGTGCGCCAGGCAGGCTTTAAGCACATGGTGGGCATTGGCGAGCAACACGATAGCGCCAACGACGGTCGCCTTGCATTCTTTTCGGTCCGCAACATTGCCGCGCGCTTCTGCGATATCGACGGCAGCGAAGAGCGCCTGGAGCTCTAGCTCGCACAAACCAGGCTCCCAAACTAGCTGGTACAGGAGGACACATGGACGGATTGAATACGGTGTTGGAGTATCTGACGTCGGTGCCGGCATGGTATCTGGCGACGAGCGTTGACGGACAGCCTCATGTGCGTCCGTTCTCGTTTGCACAGATTCAGGACGGCAAACTGTGGTTTGTAACGGCGCGCACCAAAGATGTGTGGCAGGAGCTGCTGCAAAACCAGCGCTTTGAGGCCACGAGTTGGTGGCCGGGCCATGGCTGGCTCATCTTGCGCGGGCGTGCCGGCTTGGATGACCGGGCTTTAGACGAAATGCGCGAAGCCGGGTGGAAGCATCTAGAGCGCCTGGGCGAGCACTATGAGGGGCCTAACGACCCCACGCTCGTCTTCTTTAGCGTCGAGGATCCCGAGGCTTTTATCTGCAATCACGACGAATGGGTGCCGGTCGAGCTCTAGCCAGC
>DBEXMY010000012.1:0-8683 GCA_048168905.1 Collinsella sp.
CCTGGAAGCTGCCTTGAGATTGGTGCCGGTCGCGGCACCAAGACCTATGTGATGATGTGCCAGGCCAAGCGTGCGGGCTATGAGCGTCAGCATACGGCGCTCGATCTGCATGATCGCAAGTGTGATCTGAATCTCGCTCGCCTGCATAAGGCCGGTATTCAGGGTGTTCGTACGGTTTCGGGTGATGCCTGCGAGCTTGATGAGGTGCTCACATCGTTTGATGCCATGCTTGGCGAGCCGGTTAAGTTCGACACGGTTTTTATCGATGCGCCGTGCTCGGGCACCGGCACCATGCGCCGTCATCCCGAGATCCCTTGGCGACTGACCGAAAAGGACGTGACGGTTGAGCTGCCCAAACTGCAACTGACGATGCTCAAGGAAGCTGCCGCGCGCGTGGCTGCCGGCGGCGAGCTCATCTATGCGACGTGCTCGGTCTTCGACGAGGAGAACACACAGGTGGTGGACGCGTTCCTTGCTTCTCCCGAGGGTGCCGGCTTTAGCGTGGCGCCGCTTTCCGAAGCACAGATTCTGCAACTCCCCGAGTTCGATCAGGCCAAGAAGCTCGTTTCCGTACGCCAGAACGATCGAGGCCTCTTCCAAAGCGTTCCCGTAAACGCCGACTCCTACGACGGCCACTTCTGCGCCAGACTGGTCCACAAGTAACGACTAAGTTGCGGTGAAATAGGGATTGAAAAGCCGCTTCTGTCCGCCAAACAGTCCTTATTTCACCGCAACTCATAGAGCCACCTTTAGCGCAAAGAATTAGCCCCGCGATCGGTGTCGGTCGCGGGGCTGTTTGGTTCCTAGTGGCTATGCGGGCAGTTGGCGCAGCAGCCGCTGGTGGCGTTGGTGCTGGAGCCGCCGCTTCGCTGGTCGGTGTTGTAGAAGCCGCTGCCCTCAAACTTGATGCCGCTGGCCGAGAACGTCTTGGATGCCGGGGCACCGCAGCTGGGGCATACGACCTCGGGCGTCTCGGACATGGGGTGCTCAACCTCAAACACGTTGCCACAGCTCGTGCACTTGTAATCGTAGCGCGCCATAATACTTCCTTTTCAGCACAAAGCGGGCAGATCGCTCTGCCCGCAAAAATTCAAACAGCTGTAACTGTACCCTATATCGGGGGTTTTATCACGCTTCGCCCCAGAATCTATGCGTGCTGCGCAGGAGCTTCGCAGTTTTCTCCTCGGCCGCGGCAATGTCGGCCTCCTGCGCCTGCCATGTCCAGTTGCCTGTGGCCACACCCGGCACGTTCATACGTGCATCGTCGCCCAGCCCCAGTATGTCCTGCAGCGGCATCATAACGAGCGGAGCATCGCTTGCCAGGGCATCGCCCATGAGCTCGCTTGCCAATGCAATGCCGCTCGGCTCGTCACCGCCAGCAAAGGTGCGCGTGCACCAGCCGGCAAGCGTCGAGGTGTCGTGCGTCGAGGTGTACAGGATCTTGCCCGGTGTGGGATGAATTCCGCAGCGAACGTCGTAGTCGCTAAACTCCAGCACGTCCATGCCGGGGAAACCGCAGGTCGATGCCATGGCGCGAACACCGGGCGTCAGATAGCCCAAGTCCTCAGCGATAAAGTTGAGCGGACCCAGCTCGTCATAAGCGGTCTGGAACAGGTCCTTGCCCGGTCCCGCCAACCAGCGACCTTCGGCGCAAGCCTTGCCTGCGGGGATACTAAAGTAACTGTGGAATCCCAGGAAGTGATCCAGGCGCACGCGGTCGTAGAGCGAAAACGCACGACGCAGGCGATCCATCCACCAGCTATAGCCGTTCTGCTTCATGTGGTCCCAGCGGAACGTCGGGTTGCCCCACACCTGGCCCTCGGGCGCAAAGTTGTCGGGCGGCGCGCCGGAAATCTCGATTGCCTTGCCGGTATCGGACAGCCAGAAGTTCTCAGGTTCGCTCCACGCGTCTGCCGAATCGTCCGACACGTACATAGGAATGTCGCCGATAACCTCGATACCCTTCTTGTGCGCGTAGTTCATGAGTTCGCACCAGGCCAGGTCAAAGCGGTACTGCATGTACGCCTGAAGCTCGGCCTCGTTGTGGAAGCGCTTGTCGTCGATTAGATGCTCGTTGTAGCGAGCGACATCTGCCGGCCAATTGTGGCGCGACTCGCCCTCAAAGTACTTTTTGACGGCCATATAGACGCAGTATTTCTCGAGCCAATCGGCATTGCGATGTTTAAACGCTGTGTACAGCGGGTCGGCATCCTCGCCGCCGCGGGCCTTCCAGGTCTCAAAGTCGGCGGCCAGCTCCTCGTGGCTCTCGGGTAGCAGGTCGATATTGCCTGCAAAGGCCGAAGGACCGGCGTATGGGGAGCGGAAGAAGTCCGTGGGGTTGACGGGGAGAACCTGCCAGTAGCGCATGCCCATGGCGGCCAGATGGTCGATAAAGCGACGCGTGGGCGCACCGATCGTACCGGGCTTGCCGTCGTCGGTCGGCACCGATGTGATATGGCACACAACACCCGCACCGTGATCGAGCGGCTCCTGCAGGCGCTGCTCGGCATGGTGATAGATGATCGACGAGCCCAGCGGATACAGATCGAGCGTGACCGTACCGTTATGGATCTCGCACTCGTGACCGCTGATCACGTCACTCGCACATTCGCCGAGCGCCGGAATCGTCACACGGTGCGAATTGCGTAGGCTGCGGTTAATGATAACCGTTGCGGACTCGCCATCCTTGCCCGTGCGGTTGTAGGCGAGCACCTCGTTGTTGAGCGCGAAGGCCTTGATTTCGCCGTCGATCATAAATGGCAGTGCGCGGCGTACGGCGGAGGCGTTCTTGACAATAGCCAGCGTGTCGAAGTCGTGCAGCTGGTCCTTGGTCGGCAGGGTGCGGCGGTTGCCCGGATCGGTCAGGCCCTCCAGGCCGTACTCGTCGCCGTAGTAGATCGAAGGTACGCCGGGGAAGGTCATCTGCATGAGCGTGGCGAGCCAAAAACGGCTCTTGGCCAGTCCCATCGAGTTCTCGTCCAGGCGCCATTTGCTGCGCTCGCACTCGGGCAGCTGCGACTCGTCGGGGCCGCCCCCGAGAACCGAGATGATGCGCGGACGGTCGTGGCTCGAAAGCAGATTGAGCGCGCAGGACAATGCCTCGCTCGGGTAGTTTTCGCGCAGGGTCTCGATATCCTCGGCTGCCTGGTAGGCGTTCTTGTAGCCCATCAAAAAGCCGATGACCATGTCGCGGAAGGGGTAATCCATAGCAGAGTCCAGCTCGGAACCCTGCAGGTAGCGGCGCAGATGGCCGTAGCTAATCTTGTTGGAGGCGTCTTCCCAGACTTCGCCGAGCAACAGTGCGTCGGGCTTCTCGGCGAGTACGGCCTTCTTGATCTCGGCCAGGAAGTCGTCAGAAAGCTCGTCGGCGACGTCCAGGCGCCAGCCATGAGCGCCGGCGCGCAGCCATTTGCGGATCACGCCGTCCTTGCCCAGGAGCCTCTCGCGCACCAGCTCGGACTTCTCGTTGATGGCTGGCATGTTGCCCACGCCCCACCAGCAGTCATACGAGCCGTCTTCGTGGAAGGTAAACGCATCGCGCCACGGCGAATCCTCGCTCTGCCAGGCACCCAAACCGGGGTAGTTGCCGTAGCGGTTGAAATAGATCGAGTCGTCGCCAGTGTGGTTGAAGACGCCGTCCAGGATGATGGAGATGCCCAGCTTCTCGGCTGCCTGGCACAGCTCGGTAAAGTCCTGCTCGGTGCCAAGGATCGGGTCGATCTTGGTGTAGTCGGCCGTGTCGTAGCGGTGGTTGCTCGCGGCTTCAAAGATAGGGTTGAGATAGATGGCCGTAAAGCCCAGCTCGGCGATGCGGGGCAGGTCTTCCTGGATGCCCTTGAGCGAGCCGCCGTAGAAGTCCCAGCTCTTGATGGAGCCGTCCTCGGCGCGCTCGTACACGGGCGGCTCGTTCCAGTCCTCGACCATCCGGCGCTGAATGCCCTTGCGCGGTTTTTCGAGTTGGGCCATTGTGCGCTCGCGCCAATGCTCGTCACGGGCGTAGCGGTCGGGGAAGATCTGGTAGACCATGCCACGCTCGTACCAGGTGGGGCGGTTCTCGCGGTGCTTGTAGACGGTAATCTGGAAGGACGGTACCTCGGCGTAGTCGTAGGTTACGCCCTCGCCGCCGGTGCGGCCCTGGGGCGCGCCCAGGCGAACCTCGGGCTGACCTTCGATATTGCATATAAAGCTGTACCACACAAGACACGGTTCAGTGCATTTGAGCTCGCCGGTAAAAATGCCATCGCCTTCGTGCTCCATCGGAATCAGGGTCTCGCCGACTTCATCGACCCAGGTACGTAGGGTGAGTGTTGCCTGGTTGGGATCGGCATCCTCCAAAATAACCGAGAGCGCAACGGTAGTTCCTGTGGTCACAGCGCCAAACGGAGTGCGAAACTGCGGTAGGCGGCTGTTGTGTATCAATCTCATAGTACGGTCCAGTTCAATAGAATCACGGCCTGCGGGCCATGGGCTTTACGCACATAATTTAATTATATCTGTTGTACACAGGGTGTATAAACAACATCCGTTTACCATCGGCGAACGGTTGTCCTAGAAAATCGTTTTACCAACTATCTACAGAGAAGGGGCGCCCGGTTGGAGCGCCCCTTGTTTAGGGTTTTGATTAGGTTTTAGATCGTCTGTGGGCTAGCGGCGCTTGCGGGTGGCCGTTGCCTTGCGGACGGACGTCTTCTTGGACGGGGTCTTTTCCGCTGCCGGAGCGGCGGGGGAGACCGGGGTCTCCTTGGCGGGCTCGGGCTTAGCCTCTGCCTTCGGGGCGGCCTTGACCTCGGCGGCCTTCGCCGCCGGCTTGGCCTTTACCTCGGCCTTGGGCTCCTCCTTGGCAGCGGCGGGCTTAGTCTCTGCCTTGGGAGTTGCGGCCTTTGCCGTGGTCTTCTTGGCTGTCGTCGTGCGCTTGCGCGTGGTGGTCTTGGCGGCCGGCTTAGCCTCGATGGTCGCCTCTACCTTGGACTCGGCAGGCGTCTCCTCGACCTTGGCGGCCGGCTTCGTTGCAGTGGCCTTGGCGGTCGTCGACTTGGTTGCCGTAGCCTTCTTGGCGGCAGTGGTCTTGGTCGTGCTCTTGGTCGCGGTCGTCTTCTTGGATGCAGTCTTTGCCGGAGCCTTAGCCGCCGGCTTGGCCTTGGCGGTCTCGGCCTTTACCTCGGAGGCTGCCTCGGCCTCGGCGGCCTTCTTGGCAGCGTCGGTCGTGCGCTTGCGCGTCGTTGTTGCCTTGGCAGCAGTCGTCTTTGCTGCGGCGGTCTTGGTGGCAGCGGCCTTGGTTGTCGTAGCCTTCTTGGCCGTCGTCTTGCGCGTCGTAGTCTTCTTGGCGGCAGGCTTTGCTGCCGGCTTAGTCTCAGCCTCGGGAGCTGCTTCAGCCTTCATCTCAGATTCAGCCTCAACCGGCTTCTCTTCGGCCTTAGGCTCCACAACGGCCGCAGTCTCCTCAGCCACAACCACAGGCTCGTCGACAACCGCCGCCGGCCTCTCTATCTCCGGATGCATAAAGAAGTACAGGTCCAGATACTTGTCGGCCGAGCGCGTCCAGCTAAAGTCCTGGCTCATGGCCTGCGTGACCAGCTGGTTCCAGGCATCGCGGTTGTCCCAGAACAGGCGTGCCGCGCGGAACACGGCGTCGCCCATCTCGTCGCCGTTAAAGTTACTAAACGAGAAGCCCGTGCCCTCGCCGGTAAACTCGTTATACGGAATCACCGTGTCCTTCAGACCACCGGTCTCGCGAACAATCGGCAGGGTACCGTAGCGCATGGCGATGATCTGCGACAGACCGCAGGGCTCAAACTTCGAAGGCATCAGGAACATATCGGCGGCGGCATACATACGCTGCGACAGCGCCGGATCGAACTCGATGCGCGCGGCCATGGTGCCGGGGTACTTGTCCTGGAAGTAGCGCAGGCCGTCCTCGTAGTCGCGGTCGCCGGTGCCCAGCACCGCTACCTGCACGCCGCCGGACAGGATGCGGTCGAGCGCGTACATGACCAGGTCCATGCCCTTCTGGCGCGTCAGGCGCGTGACCATCACCATGAGCGGACGGTCGTCGCGAACCTCGAGCCCCAGCTCTTCCTGCAGCTTGGCCTTGCACACGGCCTTGCCGGAACGGTCCTCGACCGTGTAGTTTGCGGCAATGCGCTTGTCGGTCGCCGGGTCAAATCCCGCCACGTCAATGCCGTTCAAAATGCCCTGCAGCGCATATGAGCGCTCGCGCAACACACCGTCCAGGCCCTCGCCAAACTCGGGCGTCTGGATCTCGTTGGCATAGGTGGGGCTTACCGTGGTGATGGCATCGGCATAGCGCAGGGCGCCCAGCATGTAGTTGATGCTGCAGGCGTCGCAACGCAGCTGCGAGGCGGCAGCGGGAATATGGGCCACACCCAGGATGTCCTCCATCACGGTGTCGCTAAACTGGCCCTGGAACGCCACGTTGTGGATCGAGAACACGGTCTTGACGCGGTCGTACAGCGGCAGGCCCTGGTAGAACTCGCGCAGGAACACGGGCGCCAGTGCCGTTTGCCAGTCGTTGCAGTGCAGGATGTCGCACTCAAATCCAGCCGGCAGGTGCTGCAGGCTCTCGGTGATGGCCTTGGAGAAGAACGCAAAGCGCTCGCCGTCGTCAAAGAAGCCGTACGGATAGTCGCGCGCAAAGTAGCGCTCGTTGTCGATGAACATATAGGTGACGCCGTCGTGCTCGAGCTTCTCGAGTCCGCAGTACTCATTGCGCCAGCCCAGGCTCACGTAAAAATCGGAGAAGTGCTCCATCTGCGCCTTGTACTCGTCCTTGATGGTGGCGTACTTGGGCACCATCACGATGACTTCGGCGCCGGCGCGGACGAGTGCCGCGGGCAGCGACCCCGCCACGTCACCCAGGCCACCGGTCTTTACAAACGGTGCGCACTCGGCCGAGGCAAACACGATCTGCATCTTTTTGCTGGAATCTGCCATATTGTCTCCCTGTTGCAATTCGAGAATAGCCGCCTGGCGCTAACCGGGCGGCTATTCTACATGTTACGAGCGATGTTGCGGTGCCTACGTTAATGCACGATGGTGGTATCGGGAGTTAACGGGGCCTTGCCCAGTACCAGAATATTCTCGGGCGTGCCGCGGAGCTCGGTGTTGGTGGGAACCACGTTGTTCTTGTCCAGGATGGCATTCTCAACGCGGGCGCCGCTCTTGATAATGCAGCTCTGGTTGATGATCGAGTTGGTCACCGAAGCGCCTTCCTCGACCACAACGCCGCGCGACAGGATCGAGTTGCGCACGGTGCCCTTGATGATGCAGCCGGCCGAGATGATCGAGTTGCACGCGTGGCTGCCGGTCGCATAGCGCGAAGGCGGCACGTCGTGAGCCTTGGTCAGGATGGGGCGCTCGGGATCGAAGAGCTGGTCGGCCACGGTCTGGTCGAGCAGGTCCATGCTGCGGCGATACAGCGACTTCTCGCTAAACACGCCCACGACCTCGCCCTTGTACTCGTAGCTGCACACGTCGATGTTACCAAAGTCGCCCTGGAGTGCCTCGAGCAGATCCAGATAGTCGGCGGCCTGGTAATGGTCGATGATCTCGAGCAGCGTCTCGCGGTTGACGATGCAGCAGTCCATGGAGGCGTTGTCGCCGTATACGACGCCGGCGCTCACGCCCGTCAGGCGGCCGTTCTCGTTAATCTCGAGCTTGGTCTCGTCATCAATATTGCGCGTGGCCTTGCAGTACACCACGGTCATTTGGGCACCGGAGTTCTCGTGCGCGTCGATGATGGTGTTGAGGTCCATATTAAAGATGATGTTGGTGCCCATCATCACGACATAGGGCTTGTCCGAGCGCTGGAACAGCGTCTTGTTGGAGATGATGTCGCGCAGCAGGAAGCGCATGCCGCCCTTGGTGGTGCCATACGCGTTGCCGGGCACCATGAACAGGCCGCCCTTCTTGCGGTCCAGGCCCCAGTCCTTGCCCGAGCCCACGTGGTCGATCAGCGAGCGGTAGTTGCCCGGCATGACGACGCCGACGGTCTTAATGCCGGCATTCATCATGTTGGACAGCGGGAAGTCGATCAGACGGTAGCGGCCCAAAAACGGAACGGACGCGATGGGGCGGTCCTTGAGCAGCACGCTGCCGTAGGTCGAAGAGTAGTTAGCGGTGATATAACCGATGGCCTTGCGATTGATCATCGGATCATTCCCCCTTCCCGATAACGACGTCATTTCCAACGACGGCCGTATCCTTGGTGGTATCGACAGAGCCGAGCTTCACGCCCTCTTCGACCGTGGAGTTCTCGCCCAAAATAGCGCGGCAGATGTGCGCGCCGCTCTTAACGTGCGCACCCGGCAGCAGCACGGAGTCCTCGACCACGGCGCGCTCCTCGATGATGACATCGGTCGAAAGGATCGAGTGGCGAGCGGTGCCGTAGATCTTGCAGCCGTTGGAGACCAGGCAGTCGTCCAGGCGACCGTCCGGGCCAATGTAGTGCGGCGGACGCGTGGTGATGTTGGACATGATGGGGAAGTTCTTGTCAAACAGATCGAACTCGGGGTTGTTGCCCAGCAGGTCCATCGAGGTCTCGTGGAAGCTGGCAATGGTGCCGACGTCCTTCCAAAAGCCGTGGAACTCGTAGCTGTACAGGCGCTTGCCCTCGCCGAGTAGCTTGGGGATGATGTCCTTGCCAAAGTCGTGGCTCGAGCGCTGG
>DBEXMY010000013.1:0-3862 GCA_048168905.1 Collinsella sp.
CTTAAACAGGCCGTAGCGGTAGCGCATGCCGTTGCCGTAGCCGGCGATGCCCTCGGCTGCCATGGAATCCAGGAAGCATGCGGCAAGACGGCCCAGGCCACCGTTGCCCAGCGCCGGATCGGGCTCCTGGTTCTCGATGACGGACAGGACGAAGCCCATGTCGTTGAGCGCCTCGGCGACCATGTCGCGCACGCCAAAGTTGAGCAGGTAGTTGTCGAGCAGGCGACCGATCAAAAACTCGATCGAGAAGTAGTACACGCGCTTTTTGCCCTCGGCGGTGGCGCGGGCGTCGCTCTTGGTGGCAACGGTGCGGGCCTTCTCGGCCACGAGCTTAGCCAGGGCGTTAAAGCGGTCAAGGTCGCTGGCGGCCTCGACGCTCTTGCCGCTGATGCTCATGACGGCATCGCGATAGAGCTCGGTAAACTCCTGCTTGTTGTCGAAAATCTTATTCATACGTTCCTTCCCCCGGGGATGTTTCTCCCGGAACGGTTATGACTTGTATCCTACGCCTCGGCGAGGCGGGTAATTACAGCTGTAACGGCTTTGTTACGCTTCCTTGGCAGACGGCTTAACAGAAGCAGACTTGGCCTTGGTAGCGGCCTTTTTGGCAGCCGGCTTCTTGGTCGCGGTAGCCTTAGCAGCGGGCTTTGCGCCGGTCTTGGCCTTGGCCTTGGTCGTCGTAGCCTTCGCCTTGGCCGGAGCCTTCTTAGCGGCCGCGGGCTTGGGCTTCACCGAGGACGTGCGCTTGCGCGTCGCCTTCTTGGGCTCTTCGACCACCGGCGGCTTGTAGCTGCTGGGACCGCGGCGCTTAAGCACCACGCCAGCCAAGCCGGGCACCTTAATCTCGATAGAGTCCATCTGCCCGTTCCAGGGATAGGGCTCGCTCGAGCAGGTGTAGGGCTCTTCGCCGGCATAGCCGCTGCCGCCAAACTCGGGACGGTCGGAATCAAAGATGACCTCCCAGTCGCCCTCACGCGGCACGCCCACACGGAAGCTCTCGTAGCTCGCCGGGTCAAAGTTGATCAGGATCACCAGGTCGTCATCGACGTCCTCGCCCTGGCGCACAAAGCTCACGATGGACTGCTTGGAGTTGTCCGCATCGATCCAGGTAAAGCCGTCGTCGGTGTAGCCGCGCTCGTACAGGGCGGGCTCGGCGGTGTACAGGTGGTTGAGCGCCTTGATAAACGCCTGATGATGACGGTGGGTCTCGTACTCCTCGGTCAGGAACCACTGGATGGACTCGTAGTAGCGCCATTCAATAAACTGGCCGATCTCGTTGCCCATAAAGTTGAGCTTGGCACCGGGGTGCGTCATCTGGTAGAAGGCGAGCGTGCGCAGGCCGGCAAACTGGCGCCACCAATCGCCCGGCATGCGGCCGATGAGCGAGCACTTGCCGTGCACGACCTCGTCGTGGCTCAGCGGGCAGATAAAGTTCTCGGTAAAGGCGTACATGATGGAGAACGTGAGCAGGCCATGGTTGCCGGGGCGCCACGGAAAATCGGTCTGCATGTAGTGCAGGGTGTCGTTCATCCAGCCCATGTCCCACTTGTAGTGGAAGCCCAGGCCGCCGTCCTGCGGCGGATAGGTCACGAGCGGCCACGCGGTGGACTCCTCGGCCATCATCATCACGTCGGGGTAGTGCGCCTCAACAGCACAGTTGACCTGACGGATAAACGCGCTGGCGTCCAGGTCCTCCTCGGTACCGTACTTGTTGAACTTCTTTTGGCCCGGATCGTCGATGCCAAAGTTGAGGTACAGCATGCTGGACACGCCGTCCATGCGAATGCCGTCCACGTGGAAGTTCTCGAGCCAGTACAGCACGTTGGAGACCAAGAAGGAGCGGACCTCGCCGCGGGCGAAGTCAAACTTGTGCGTGCCCCAGTTGGGGTGAATCTCGTGCTCAAACAGCATGTGGCCGTTAAAGGTGGCAAGGCCGTGGGAATCGGCGCAAAAACCGCCGGGCACCCAGTCCATGATCACACCGATGCCCGCCTCGTGGCACGCATCGATAAAGTGCATGAGCTGCTGCGGGTTGCCGTAGCGCGACGTGGCGGCGTAGTAGCCGGTCGTCTGGTAGCCCCAGGAGCCGTCGAAGGGGTGCTCCATGAGCGGCATGACCTCGATATGCGTGTAGCCCATGTCGCGCACGTAGTCCACGAGCTCCACCGACAGGTCGTCGTAGGTGTAGAACTCGCCGCGCTGCGCGGGGAAGGGATCCATGGGACCGGGGTAGTTGCCGTACTCGTCCGGCTCGCCCTGCGGCGCGTCGCCGTGGCGCTTCCACGATCCAATATGTACCTCGTAGATGTTAAGGGGCTGCGACATATGGTTGTGGCTGGCGCGTCGCTTAAGCCATGCGGCGTCGTTCCACTGGTAGCCATCGAGGGTCCACAGCACGCTGGCGGTACCCGGAGGGCACTCGGCCTTAAAGGCATACGGATCGGCCTTGTAGAGCTTTTCGCCCTCGTTGGTCTCGATAAGGTACTTATAGAGCTGACCCTGCTCGGCGCCAGGAATAAAGCCTTCCCAAATAGCGCTCGTATGCATGGGCACCAGCGGGTTGGCTTCCTCATCCCAGTCGTTAAATTCGCCAATAACATGGACGCTCTTTACGTCGGGCGCCCAAACGCAAAAGCGCCAGCCACGCGTACGGTTCTGCGTGTCGGGGTGAGCGCCCATCTTTTCCCAGCTGCGCTCCCACGTGCCGATGCCAAACAGGTAGACATCGTCCTTGGTGAGCTCCGGTGCATGCGGGGCGGATTTACGGGTGGCGGGCTTTTTGGTTGCTGGCTTTAGCTTTGTATCGCTCACGTTTGATCCCATCATGACGCGGCAGCGGGTTGCCTTGGTGACTAAATGCGAAAGGTCCAAGGCTGCACGAATCGAAGGGACGGCGATAGTTCTATGATTCGTTCCACCTCGCGTGCTCGGTGGAACTTTCGGCAGAAACTACGATAACACCTGTACGTTAGTTTTATGGACGAAAGCGGATTTGCGAGGGCGTTTAATCGGTAAGCGACATGTTTATACCACTGGCAGAATTGCCGTGGTAAAACCCTTGACAGTTTTATCAATTAGGGTTTCAAAACTGTTAGGCTAACGTTTGGTAAAACGTTTTTAGCAGGTTGTTTACCATTTGACATCGAAAGGCTCGTTTATGAACCACATCGCTGCTCCAAGTGTTGCTTTTATTTTCGATTGCGACGGAACACTGGTTAATAGTTCCCCCGTCTGGGGCCATGCGCAGGTCGAGTTATTGCGCCGTCATGGCATTGATGTAACGGTCGACGATTTTGCCCAGTTTGAGCACCTTTCGCTGGAGGACGAGTGCCAGGCCTATCACGACACGTGGGGCATTGGCGCTAATGGCGAGGAGCTCTACCGCGAGCTGAGCGAGATTTTGATGGAGGGGTACTCCAAGGTGCCGCCGCGCGAGGGCCTCCTGGCATTTTTGGAGCAGGCGCAGGCGGCGGGCATTGCCATGTGCGTTGCCACGTCCACGCCGGCCGAACTGGTGCAGTCCGCCCTTGCGGGTGCTGGCCTTGATCGCTATATGGAGTTTATTACCACAACGGGCGAGGCGGGGCGCTCCAAGCAGTTTCCCGACGTGTACGAGTTGGCGTTGCGTCGTCTGGAAGAGCGCCACGGCCGCAAGTTTGAGCGCGAGTGGGTGTTTGAGGACGCCGTCTTTGGACTTAAGAGCTCTGGCACTGCTGGATTTAAGCGCGTGGGTATCTATGACCCGCACGGCCGTATGGAGCGCGACGAGGTGCGTGCCAACTGCGACATCTTTATCGATAGCTACGAGGACCTGGATCTGGCCCGCGTGCTTTCGTTTGAGGGCTAGGCGAGGGCCGTGGCT
>DBEXMY010000014.1:0-5640 GCA_048168905.1 Collinsella sp.
AAGTTCGCCGCCGCCATCAAGGCCGCCAACGCCTACGGACACACGCTCTAGGCCTAGCCCAAAACCACCACAAGGGAGCAGTGCCCTTGTGGTGGTTTTTTATTGCTCCAGCATGCTGGGGTCGAACTCGCTAGCTGGTATAACGCGATAGCCGTGACGCAGCAACAGATCAACGAAGACGCCGTTGCCCGCGGTGAGCGTACCGCTAAAGGTACCGTCGTAGATGCGACCCGCGCCGCACGAGGGACTGCGGTCCTGCAAGACGCACGCAGCAATCTCGGACGGGCCGCCCGCCTGCTCGCACATATCGAGCGCACGTTGGGCACCCAGGCGAAATTCGCGATCAACCGAGATGCCCTCGCAGGTACGAACCTCGCCGTTCACAATCTCGGACGGCTTGCGCGGCGTGGGCAGGCCGCCAAAGACCTCGGGGCACACGAGGAGGACCTCGGTCCCCGTGCGCTCGCAAGCCTCGACCAACGCGCGGTGGTAGTTATCGAGCCCGTTATACTTACAGCTCTCGCCCATCAAGCAGGCGCTCACCACGATCTTCATTTCCATCCCTCTCAAGCAAAACGCCCCATTTGAGAAAGCTGCTCAAATGGGGCGTCGGCGTTTACTGGCTCGGCCGCGGCGTTACTGCTGCTTGGGCATCAGCGGGTTCTCACGCGTGAGGAGATTCATGAACTCCTCGCCCGTGATCGTCTCCTTCTTGTACAGATAACGAGCCAGCTCGTGGAGCTTGAACTTGTTTTCCTTGAGGATCTGCAGGGCGCGGTCGTGCGCATCCTCAATCAACTTGGCGACAATTGCGTCCACACGCTCGGCCGTACCGGGGGCGCAGGTGAGCGACGTATCCTGGTTGAGGTACGCATTCTGGACGGTACCGAGCGCCATCATGCCAAACTCGTCGGACATACCAAAGCGCGTCACCATGTTGCGGGCGAGCTTGGTGGCCTGCTCGATATCGTTGGCGGCACCGGTCGTCATCTCGCCAAAGATGAGCTCCTCGGCCGCGCGACCACCGCAGTAGACGGCGAGCTTATCCAGGACCTCCTGGCGCGTGGTCAGGAAGCGCTCGTCCTCCTCGACCTGCATGGTGTAGCCCAGGGCACCGCTCGTGCGCGGAACGATGGTGATCTTCGTGACCGGCGCAGAGCCCTTCTGGCGAGCGGCAACAATGGCATGGCCGATCTCATGGTAGGAAACGACCTGCTTCTCGTGGTCGGAAAGCACCGTGGACTTACGCTGTTGGCCGGCAATGACGACCTCCACCGACTCCTCGAAGTCGTCCTGGGTTGCACGCTTGCGACCTTCGCGAACGGCGCGCAGGGCGCCCTCGTTAATGATATTGGCCAAATCGGCGCCCGAGGCGCCAGGCGTGGCGCGGGCAATCGCGGTCAGATCGATCGGCGGCTGGGTCTTCACGCTCTTGGCGTGCAGCTCAAGGATATTCTTGCGACCGGTCAAATCGGGCAGCTCGACGGTAATGCGGCGGTCAACGCGACCGGGACGCAACAGAGCCGGGTCAAGGCTGTCGGGGCGGTTGGTGGCAGCAAGGACGACGATGCCCTTGTGGTTATCGAAGCCGTCCATCTCGGTCAGCAACTGATTGAGCGTCTGCTCGCGCTCGTCGTTGCCGCTAAAGCCGCCGCCATCACGCTTTTTGCCGATGGTATCGATCTCATCGATAAAAACGATGCACGGGGCCTTTTCCTTGGCCTGCTTAAACAGGTCACGAACCTTAGCAGCGCCGCGACCAACAAACATCTCAACGAACTCAGAGCCCGAAATGCTAAAGAACGGAACACCGGCCTCGCCGGCAACAGCCTTGGCAAGCAGGGTCTTACCGGTACCCGGAGGGCCAACAAGGAGAGCACCGCGCGGCAGCTTGGCGCCGATCTCCTCGTAGCGCTGCGGCTTCTCCAGAAAGTCGACGACCTCCTTGAGAGATTCCTTGGCCTCTTCCTGGCCGGCGACGTCCTTAAAGGTCACGCCCACGTCCTTGGAGGCGATCACGCGCGCGCCGGACTTACCCAGTCCGCCGCCGCCAAAACCGCCGCCGCCAAAGTTCATCGACGGGCCGTCATCGCCCATAGCCTTCTTCATGCGGCGGTTGAGCCACCAACCGATGAGGAAGAAAATCGCCATGGGAAGAATGAGTGTGAGCAGGTAGTAGGTCATCAAACCCGAGTTCTTATCGGGAACGACCGACTCCAGCGAAGCGCCAGACTCAAGCACGCGATCGGTAAAGCCCGCATCGTTCGGCACACCGGTCGTCTTATAGGCGATGTTCTCGTCCTCGCCCTTCTTGGTGTAATAAATCGAGTAATCGTCCGTGTTGTACTCGACCTTGTCGACACTCTTCTTATCGAGGGCTTTGACAAACGTCGAGTAATCGGTCTTCGTAATCTGCTGCGTGTGACCGATGTTGGGGAACAGAACGGTCGAGAGCACGAGGTAGACGACGAAGGCGATGAGCACGTAGAGGATCATATTCCGTCTACGCTTGTTGTCATCCATCTCCATCTGCTTGAACTCCATCTACTGGGGTTGATAATGGTTTCTAGAATACCCAACCCGAGCGGTGATAAACCGACGCCGGGCACGAAAGGACAGAGATGGCATCACTGTAAGTCGGCAAGGTTCAAATCTATACGGGAGACGGCAAGGGCAAGACGAAGGCTGCGCTGGGGCTCGCGCTGCGCGCGACGGGCTACGGGCTCGACGTTCTTAGGCTGCCGTTTGCCAAGAACCTGCACTGCGCCGAAAACGATGCCGCGCCGCGCCTGGGGCTGCGCATGGTACAAGCTGACCGCGACACGCCCGAGGCTTGCGCCGCACAGATCATGGAGCTCGCATGCGAGCAGATATCACAGGTCGACGTTCTGATTTTGGACGAACTCGGCGAGGCCATGCGCCGCGGCTTCGTGACACGCGAGGATGTCGAAGCGCTGATCGCGATAAAGCCCGCCACCACGGAACTCGTGCTCACCGGCCGCGGGCTGCTGCCGTTGGCCGACCTCGCGGACTTAGTCACCGAAATGCGTCCCATCAAACACTACTTCGACGAAGGCCTCCTAGCCCGCCAAGGCATCGAATACTAGCCATTGGGGACGTCCCAAATGGCTAGGCGGTGGCGCGGCCTAGCCAGTTGCCGCTGTGGTGGTAGATGGTGAACAGCGTGGCCGTGATGAGCCAGGTTACGGGGTAGACCAGTAGCAGGTGCTCAAGCGATGGATCGAACGGCATAATCGCAAACACCCAGATCACCCTCAAGACAACGGTGCCAAAGATGGTGAGCATCATAGGCTGCAGACTCACGCCGGCGCCGCGGATGGAACCCGAGGCGTTCTCGATAATCGAGAAAATCGCATAGAACGGCGCAATGAAATGGAGGATGGTCGTGGTGTACGCCGAAATCGAAGCATCGTCGACAAACAAACGCGACAGCGGGCCCGAGAACACCAGCAGCACGGCAGACAGGCCACCAATGAGCATAAACGACAGCACGAGCGACGTATGGTAGCCCTTGCGCATGCGCTCGTAGTTGCGCGCGCCAAAGTTCTGCGCCGAGAACGTAGTGATCGATACGCCGAGCGCCTCGGTCACCATCCAGATAATGCCATCCAGGCGCCCAGATAGACCCCAAGCAGTCGTGACATCGGCGCCAAACGAATTAACCGACACCTGGATCAGCACGTTCGAGATCGAATAGGCAGCCGATTGAAAACCGAGTGGCAGACCACACGAGATCATACTCTTGCAAATACCGCGATCGATACCGAGCTTAGACAGCGAAAGACGCCATGCACCCGGAGCGCGCATCATGCGCAACACGATCATCGTTGCATTGGAGCAAATGGTCAGCGCCACTGCGATGCCGCAGCCCAGCGCCTCCATATGCAACACAGCGACAAAGATGATATCCAGCACCACGTTAACAAGGCAGCCAGAGGCAATGATCACGGCGGGCCCGCGCGTGTCGCCCACGGCACGCAGCAGTGCGGTTCCCATATTCAGCAGCAGTGCCGCAACCATCGCGGCAAAATAACAGCGAGCATAGGCCACACCCTCGGCCAATAGTTCATGCGGCGTGTTCATAAGCACCAGCATGGGCTCAACGAACACTATGCCGAGAACGGAGAAGACGATACCGCCCACCAGCGCGAGCGTCATGGCCGTGTGAACCGAACGACTCAGTCGTTCATCATCGTGCTGGCCAAAATACTGACCGGTAATGACCGCACAGCCGGCGCCGACGCCAACGCAAAAGCCAATGCAGAGCTCGGTGAGCACCATCGTGGC
Source organism: Collinsella sp. (assembly GCA_048168905.1). Lineage (GTDB taxonomy): Bacteria > Actinomycetota > Coriobacteriia > Coriobacteriales > Coriobacteriaceae > Collinsella. The sequence continues at coordinate 4,309 of DBEXMY010000014.1, forward strand.
TTGAATGCCACCCAGCGCGAGCTTGCCGCCAAACTGGCCGACGATATACGTACCGATAAGCGTGTAAGCCTGTTGAAAAAACGAACTAAAGAAGATGGGGACGCACAGCGACAGCAGCTGTTGCCAAATGACACCCTGCGTTACATCGATAGCCGTAGATTTCTTAGCCACACGCCCTCCCCGCCAACGTATGTTAAACAACAAAACGGCAATTTAAGACCAAAGCCAATATCAGCTTAGCACCGACTGGCGTCGACCGAAACACCCCGAATCAGAGCCAGGTGCGAAATATCTGCCTAGTGATACAAACCCGTCTGGTAGTGATACTCATTGCTCACGTGCGGGCACAGCTGCCAAAAGGCGACGGCGCTCGCCGCGGCCACGTTAAGCGAATCGACCCCGTGCGCCATCGGAATGCGCACCGCGTGGTCACAGCCGGCAATGGTCTTGGCGCCCAAGCCGGCACCCTCGGTACCCATAAAGATTGCCAAGCGGTCAATCTCCTGCAGCACGGGATCGTCCAGCGATACGGAATCGTCCGTCAACGCCATAGCGGCACACGAAAAACCGGCATCGTGCAACGCGCTCAGACCATCATGCGGCCACACACGAGCCTCGCTGCCAATGCGCGTCCACGGCACCTGAAACACGGTGCCCATGCTCACGCGGGCCGAGCGACGGTACAGCGGGTCGCAGCACGTCGGGCTGACCAAAATACCGTCAACGTTCAATGCGGCAGCCGAGCGGAAAATAGCGCCAACATTGGTGTGATCGACAATACCCTCAAGCACGCACACACGCACCGGACGATCCCCCGCCGCCTCGACGACACCGCCCAAGAACTCATCAACCGGAATCTGACGCGGGCGACGGAACGCCGCGAGCGCACCACGCGTCACGTTAAAGCCCGTCAACTGCTCCATGAGCTCCATGGAGGCCACGAACACGGGAACCGGACCCGCTCCCTCGCGCACAACAAGCTGGTCAAACAGCGGCATCATCTGGTCGAGCCAGCGCTCGCCCAAAAGAAAGCTCACCGGCTCATATCCAGCGCGAACCGCACGCTCGATGACCTTGGCACTCTCAGCGATAAAAATGCCCTTCTGCGGCTCCAGCACGCAGCGAAGCTCACGCTCGGTCAGTCGCACATAGGCATCGAGCCGCTCGTCCTCGAGCGAATCAATTCGCAGAACCTCAACGGCATCAGTCATAGCAGCCAGCCCGCACCCTTCTTTACAGCACATCTATACCAAACGAGGCGACGCTAAGCGCCGCCCCATGCATTCAATCAACCCGATGATACCGTTCACGCCAGACGATTTACGCCTCAAC
>DBEXMY010000015.1:0-3876 GCA_048168905.1 Collinsella sp.
CACCACATGAGCCTCGCTAATCTGCGCCAACGCACGTGCCTGCGCGACCTCATCGGAAATCGGCGCCGAGGAGTCAGCTGCAACGGTGCGCTTGGCGCGCGTCGTGCGCGTGGTACGGCGCTTGGGCTTGGTGACCTCCTCGCCGTCAGCAGCAGGCTTGACCGTGCGGCGCGTACGCTTGGGCTTTGCCGGAACAGCCTCCTCACCAGTTGCAGGCACGGCCTTCTCAGCCGTTGCAGCCTTAGGCGTCTCAGGAGCCGAGGTTTGCGCGGGCGCCGCGACCTGGTCCGACGCAACCGGTGCAGCGGGAGCGGCTTGCGTCGTCGTTATTTCGTTTTCTTGCTGTTGATCAGACACAGTGTTTGCTCAACTTTCTTTTCAAGCCCTGTGATCACATGCTCCCTGCATAAACCTTCAGGGCGGCTAAACAGTCTAGTTCCGTCAAATACCGACGGACATCATTGATCTGTATCGAGATGATTGCGTCATATACGCAGCGTTAGTGTAACACAACCGCAACCACCTGCAACTTAGTCATTGGGAACGCTCTTAAACGACTAGTCAAAAGGGGCACTTTTTGGTTTAACACCCACAAATCTGACTGCCTCCGCCAAAACTATGGCGGTTTACTACGATGAATCGCTCAACCGCGACCACTCCGAAACTTGTTGAACTAAAACCGCAGGTAGATGCCCTGCACTTTTTTGCGAAAAGCTGGCGTGGTTGGAATTTCTCATATTCATCGTAGTAAACCGGCATAGTTTCGTATTTCCAGCAGTTCCAAATTCGTCAATACGTCGGCGTTTGCAAAAAGCCCGACCTCCGCATGGAGATCGGGCTTATAGGGCCCAGCGAAGCCGAACCTACACGGTCAAACGACCCGTAGATTACATCTGCTCGGGTGCGGAAACGCCAACGAGGGTGAGCACCAGGGCGAGCGTCACGCGGACAGCGTCGCAAGCGGCCAGACGGGCGCGCGAAAGCTCGGGGTCGACGGGACGGCCCTCGCTCGGCAGCACCTGGCAGGCAGCATAGAAGCTGTGGAAGTCGCCGGCGAGCTCCTCGGCAAAGTGCGTCAGACGGAACGGAGCGCGGTCACGAGCGCAGCTGGCGATGAGGTCGGTGAGCTCGTTGAGCTTACGCGAAAGGGCGAGCTCGGTCGGGTCGGTCAGCAGCGAGTAATCGACGTTCTCACCGATAGCCTTGGCGGCGACGGCCTTCATGCCCATCTCGTCAGCCTGCTCGGGCGTAACGTCAGCGGCGCGACGCAGGATGGAGCACACGCGGGCGTGAGCGTACTGCACGTAGTACACCGGGTTGGAGTTGTCGCGCTTCTTGACGGCCTCGATGTCGAAGTCGACCATCTGGTTGGAGCTCTTGGAGATGAGCGTGTAGCGGGCGGCGTCGGAGCCGACCTCGTCGACGAGCTCCTGCAGGGTCACCATGGTGCCCTTGCGCTTGGACATACGGACGGGCTTGCCGTTGCGCAGCAGGTTGACGAGCTGGCCCAGCAGAACCTCGAACTTGCCGGGGTAACCGAGAGCGTCGCAGACGCAGCGGACACGCTCGATGTAGCCGTGGTGGTCGGCGCCCCAGATGTCGATGACGTGGTCGACGCGCTGGAACTTATCCCAGTGATAGGCAACGTCGGAGGCGAAGTAGGTGTACTCGCCATCGGACTTAATCAGAACGCGGTCCTTGTCGTCGCCCAGGTCGGTGGAGCGGAACCACAGGGCGCCGTCCTTGGTGTAGAGATAGCCCATCTTGTCGAGCTTCTCAAACGCGCGGTCGACGGCGGAGGTGCCGGCGGTCTCGCCCTCGGTGTCCTTCACATACAGCGAGCGTTCGGAGAACCAACGATCGAAGTCGCAGTTGACGGCGTGGCAGAGGTCGCGCATGTTGTCGACCATCTTCACGTAACCGCGCTCACGGAAGCTCTCCATGCGCTCCTGCGGATCGGCCTCGACCCACTTGTCGCCGTCGGTGCGCCAGAACTCGGCGGCCTCGTCGATGATGTAGTCGCCGCCGTAGGAGTCCTTGCCCAGCGTCTCGGCAAAGTTATCCTGGTACGGATGGGTCTCGGGATGCTCATCGTTCTCGTCGGCAACAAAGGCATCGCGGTCGGCGATCAGCAGCTTGTGAGCCTCGTCGATACCCACGCCCTGCTTGGCGATGATGTCGGCAAGCTGCATGTAGCGCGTGCTGATGGAGTTGCCGAAGGTGTTCATCTGCGAGCCGTGGTCGTTGATGTAGAACTCACGCTGGATGTCGTAACCGGCGTGGCCCATAACACGGCAGAGGGAGTCGCCCAGCGCGGCCCAGCGGCCGTGGCCGATGTGCATGGGGCCGACGGGGTTGGCGGAAACGAACTCGACCTGGGTCTTCAGGCCTCCGCCGACGTTGGACTTAGCGAAGTCCATGCCCTTCTCGCGGGCCTCGCCGAAGATGGCGTTCTTGACGGCGACGGAGAGGTAGAAGTTGATGAAGCCAGGACCTGCGATCTCGACCTTCTCGATCGAGGGGTCCTCGGGCATATGGGCAACGACGGCCTCGGCGATCTTGCGCGGAGCGCAGTGAGCCAGCTTGGCGGACTTCAGGGCCATGGTGGAGGTCCACTCGCCATGAGAAGTGTCAGCCGGTCGCTCGATGGCGCAATCGTCAAGTTCAAATGCGGAAAGGTCGCCGGCCTCCTGGGCCGCAGCAAGCGCAGCGCGTACCAGCTCTTCAATCTTCTCGGGCATAGATCCTCCTTGTGTTAAAGCCCCCGAGCTCTTGGTCACTCGTAGGGCAAAAGCCAGAGTTTGTAGCACTCTATCACAAGCGACGCACACTGTCGCAGGGTAAAGCCAATCGAAATTGCATATGCACAAAAATGACTACCGCTCTTGCGCGGTGGTACAAAGTTGGCGGTTTGCCTGCAATTTATACACGTTCTGGAAATGCATAAACGCATGAATAAGCCGTTTTATTTATCGAATACTCTTACCTATCAGAGTTGTGTGCTTTTCCTGCATAAAGTGAAGGTTTGCGCACGTCAGCGTGTTATTCTAGACATACGTAAATTCGTATAAGTTGGAGGTAGCATGTTCTCAATCGGTCAACACGTCATTCATCCGGGTCAGGGAGTCTGCACCGTCGTCGGTTTTAGGGACGACACGCCGCAGCCCATGTTGTTGCTCGAGACCAAGCAGGGACATGCGCAGACGATCCTCATGTACCCCGTGGCGCAGGCCGACCGTCTGCATGCCGCCATCTCCCAGCAAGATGCCGAGCACCTGCTGAGCCACTACAACGAGTTGGAGTGCGACACCTTTACCGAGCGCAACAGCTCGCTCGAGGAGACGCACTTTAAGCAGCAGCTTAAGCTGGGTGCGCCCGAGACGGTCCGCGTGGCAAAAACCATGATGCACCGTATTCGCCAGGCCGAGGAAGCAGACAAAAAACCCAGCTCCTACTACATGCGCGTACTCAAGGAAGCCAAGCGCCGCTCCATCGAGGAGTTCGCCGTGGCCCTGGGCGTCACCGAGGAGGACGCCGAAGCCCGCCTAGCCCAAGCCGCCCTCAACTAACCCATCCGCACCAAAAACCACCACAAAGGGGACAGTGAACTGCGCCCCGAAACTTGGACTGAATAAATAGCGACTACGCCGCAAGGGCCTGGTTCCGGAACTCCTCCGGCGTCAGGCCCTTCAATCTTACCTGCCTGCGCCGCGTGTTCCAATGGTCTATGTACTCCTCCAGGTCGCGCTTGAAGTCCCCGAAGCTGCCCCACTCCCTGCCGCGGTAGAACTCGTCCTTCACGTGGCCGAAGAGCTGCTCGGTGGCGGCGTTGTCGATGCAGTTCCCCTTGCGCGACATGCTCTGGGTGATGCCCGC
>DBEXMY010000016.1:0-3481 GCA_048168905.1 Collinsella sp.
GCGGGCGGAGTTGCGCACGATGGCGTTGATCTCGGCCTTGGCGTGCTGAGCGGCAATGCGGCTCGTGTTCTTGGGGGTGACGTCGATCTCCTCGAACTCGGTGAAGTTGCCCTCCTCGTCCATGGAATCGTCGATCGGCTCCAAACGGTAGACGTAGATCTTGCCGGTGGTGCGGTCGATGGTCACCTTGGCGCCCCACTCAAGATGCAGGATCTCGGCATAGCTCTTGGCGAGCGACTGCTCCAGGCGGTCGATCAGGTAGAGCTGGTCGATGTGCCTCTCCTGGCAAAGCTCCATCAGGGCGGACATCATGTCGGATGCTGCCATCTTACTTTCCTTCCTTCGCGGGCTTGAAGTCATAGGTGGGCTTCAACTTGCACATTTTAACATCAGAGAAATCGAGGGTGACGGACTCGCCGTCCTCGAGCTCGAGGGTCACGTTCGTCTCGGTCGCGGCGACAATCTTGCCGGAGTACTTGCGACGGCCCTCGGTGGCGGTGGAGGAGAGCTCGCAGTCCTCGCCCACAAAGCGGGCAAAGTCGCGCGGGCGGCGCAGCGGGCGCGCCATACCCGGGCTCGACACCTCGAGGGTGTAGCTCGAAGAAATGGGGTCGAGCTCCTCGATCACGTCGCCGACCCACTTGGTATTGGCCGTGACGTCGTTGAGCGACAGGCTCTGACCCTCGGCACCCTCGATACGCACACGCACGCAGGGGGCCTTGGTGGCGCCCACGAGCTCAACGTCGACAATGTCGACATCGTGCTGGGGAGCGACGGCCTCGAGCGCGTCGATGATCGCCTGCTCGGTCTTGGTCTTGACCATTGCGGCACCTCCATCCATACAAAAAAGAAGCGGGGCCGAAACCCCACTTCTTTCAATTACAACTTCATTTGCAAGCAAACTATACCAATACCTGCGAAAACGTGCAAGCGTCAAAGAAATTCGCAGGTCAGCGCGCCCACAGCTTCTCCACAAGAATAGGACAATTGGCCGCAGGCACCTAGGCGGGTACATGCAAGACGAGGGACAACCCAACCGGATCGCCCCTCGTCTTTTATGCGTCAGTTATGCTCGCAGTGCTTACTTGACCACCAGGTTGACCAGCTTGCCGGGCACGCAGATAGCCTTGACAACCGTCTTGCCCTCGAGCCACTTGGCGACGGCGGCCTCGGCGGCAGCCTGCATATCCTCATTGGAGGCATCGCGAGCCACGTCGATGCGGCCACGGACCTTGCCGAGCACCTGGACGACAATCTGCACCGTATCCTCGATGGACTCGGCCAGGTCGAACTCGGGCCAAGCGGCGGTGTAGGCGTTGCCCTCACAGCCGAGGGCCTCGTGCCACAGCTCGTCGGCCCAGAACGGGCAGATGGGCGCCAGGACGCTCACGATGTCCTTGGCCACGCCGTAGCACAGGGCCTTGTCGCGGTCAGCACCCTCGGTGGCGTTGAGGTAGGCGCTCGCCGCGTTGACGAGCTCCATGACGGCCGAGATCGCGGTGTTGAACTGGCCGCGATCGAAGTCCTCGGTGCATTTGGCAATGGTGCGGTGACGCTCGCGGTAGAGCTTCATCGCAACCTCGTCGAGCGCGGACTTGTCGAAGGCCACGTTGGCGTCACCGGACTGGACGAGCTGCCAAACGATACGCCAGGCGCGCTTGATAAAGCGGTTGGCGCCCTCGACGGCCTTGGGATCCCAGTCGAAGTCCTTCTCGGGCGGGGCGATAAACAGGATCGCCAGACGCATGGTGTCGGCGCCGTAGGGCTCGATAACCGAGCTCGGGGGCACGACGTTGCCCTTGGACTTGGACATGGTGTCGCCGTTCTCGTCCTTGACCATACCCTGGCACAGCAGGTTGGTGAAGGGCTCATCCACGCTCAGCAGGCCCAGGTCGCGCAGCGCCTTGGTAAAGAAGCGGCTGTAGAGCAGGTGCAGAATGGCGTGCTCAATGCCACCGATGTAATTATCGACGGGCATCCAACGGTCTGCCGCCTCGCGGGAGAAAGGCAGCTCGGTGTTGTGCGGGTCGGTATAGCGCAGGTAATACCAGCTGGAGCAGGTGAAGGTGTCCATGGTATCGGTCTCGCGCTTGGCCGGGCGACCGCAGACCGGGCAGGTGGTCTCGTAGAAATCCTTGCACTCGGCGAGGGTCTCGCCGGCGCCCAAGTCCAGGTTCTCGGGCAGCGTCACAGGCAGCTGATCCTCGGGCACGCGTACGATGCCGCAGTGCTCGCAGTGGATGGCCGGGATGGGGTTGCCCCAATAGCGCTGACGGCTGATGAGCCAGTCACGCAGGCGGAACTCGACCTTACGACGGCCGCAGCCCATGGCCTCGAGGTCAGCCACGATGGCAGCCTCGCCCTCGGAGTGCTTGCCGCCGCGCATGCCGGTGTACTTGCCGGACTGGACGAGCGTGCCCTCGGCAGCGTGAGCGCAATCCCAGTCGACGGTCTCGGCATGGAAGGTATCGATGGTCTCGCCGCTGGCCTCGACGGCAGCACGGTCGTCGTCGTCCAGAATAATCGGCACGATCGGCAGGTCGTACTTGCGGGCAAACTCAAAGTCGCGCTGGTCGCCGCAGGGAACGGCCATGACGGCGCCGGTACCGTAGTCGGCCACGACATAGTCGGCAACCCACACGGGGACCTTCTCGCCGTTGACGGGATTCACCACGTAGCGGCCGGTAAAGGCACCGTGCTTCTCGAGGGTGCCCTGGGCACGCTCGACGGCAGAGATATGCTTGGAGTCCTCGACGATCTTGGTGACGGCCTCCTCGTACTCCGTGCCCTCAACGAGCTCGTGAAGACGGGCGTACTCGGGAGCCAGGACAAAGAAGGAGACGCCAAAGAGGGTGTCGGCACGCGTGGTGAAGACGGTGATCTTGCCCTCGTCGCCCTCGATGGGCTCGCCATCCTGGTCGCACAGGGTAAAGTCGACCTCGGCGCCCTCGGAGCGGCCGATCCAGTTGGCCTGCATCTGCTTGACGCGCTCGGGCCAGCCGGGGAGCTTCTCCAGGTCGTCGAGCAGCTCCTGGGAGTACTCGGTGATCTTGAAATACCACTGCTCAAGGTCGCGCTTCTCGGGCTCGGTGCCGCAGCGCCAGCACTTGCCCTCGGTGACCTGCTCGTTGGCCAGAACGGTCTTGCAGGTGGGGCACCAGTTGACCGGATTCTTCTTGCGGTAGACCAGGCCCTTTTCCCACATCTTCTCAAAGATCCACTGGCCCCAGCGGTAGTAGTCGGGGCTGCAGGTCTTGACCATGCGATCCAGATCGTAGGAGAAGCCCATGCGCTTCATCGTGGCGAGCGCCTGGTCCATGTTCTTATACGTCCAGGCGGCAGCCTGCGTATTGTGCTTGATGGCGGCGTTCTCGGCAGGCAGGCCAAAGGCGTCAAAGCCGATGGGATGCAGCACGTCGTAGCCGCGCATGCGGGCCTGACGGGCCATGGCATCGCCAATGGTATAGTTGCGAGCGTGGCC
>DBEXMY010000017.1:0-4891 GCA_048168905.1 Collinsella sp.
TGCCCTCGACGGACACGGTGGCACCCTGCGGAATCGAGGAGATGATCATCGACTTGGCGTCCTCGGACAGGCTCGAGGCCAGGCAAGACTCGGCCTTTGCGGTGTCACCGTCGCCGGCAGCCTGGAACAGATCGGTAACGACAGACTCCTGGGACGGGAAGCCAAAGCCGCGCGTGTAGGCAAAGCCCAGACCGCCCGCGGCGATCAAAATGAGCAGAAGCAGCACGATAAAGACTTTGAGACCCGTGTGGCGATGGCGGCGACGAACCTTGGCCTGCTTACGATCCTGACGGTCCTGCTGGACCATCTCGGACTCGGACAGCGTAAAGAAGCCGGTGTCCGAGGGATCGGGCATAAACTGACCGGTCGCGCCCGTAGGATCGAGCGGATCGACGGCAGGAGCGTCCATCGCGGGCGCCGGAGCCGTGGCCATAGCCGTCTGGGCAGACAGCGCGGCAAGCGAATCGTGCACGCGGGCAAGCTCATCGGCCTGCTCGGAGGTGAGCTGGTAGATGCCATCGGCAGTAGCGGCGTTAAAGGCGTCGAGTGCGTCGGAGGGGCGGCCGGCGGCAGAAAGTGCCTGACCCATGCCGGCGTTGAGCGCACGCGTGTCGTCGCGGGGGCCGGCAAAGTCGATAGCCGTACGGTAGGTCTCCACGGCATCCGCCGGACGGCCGAGCTTAATGAAGCAACGACCGAGCTCGCCGAGTGCGGCGGCAGGGGCCGGATTGGCGCCGTCGATGGCAGCCTGACGGAAGGCAGTTCCTGCGTTGGCATAGTCGCCCGACTGGAACAGCGCGTTACCCAGGCCCAGATAGGCCTTGAACGGTGTGGCATAGGAAGCATCCTGCGTAGCGGCAGAAAACGCCTGGGCAGCCGTCGTGTAGTCGCCCACGGCGGCGAGTGCCTTGCCGCGGTTGGTGAGCAGCGCGCCGCGCTTGCCGTAGGTGCCGTCATTGAGGGCAGCGGCGTAGGCCTCGGCGGCCTCGGCATACATGCCCAGGTGCATCAAGGCGTTGCCACGAAGGTGATCGGCCTCGCCCATAATCTCATCGGGAGTTTTTGCCGCCCCAAGCATCTGGGCTGCAGCGGAAAAATCACCCGCGCGGTAAGCGGCGCGGCCCTGTTGGATCAGCTGGCTATTCAAGGAAGTCCCCTTTACTCGTGAACGATCTCGACATGGACGATCTCGTCGCCGGCACGCAGCTGCGAAATCACATCGAGACCCTCGACCGTGGTACCAAAGACGGTGTAACCGGAATCGAGGTTATGCTGGGCACCCAGGCAGAAGTAGAACTGCGAACCCGCGGAATCGGGGTCCATGGAGCGTGCCATGGCAAGGGCACCATCGACATGGCTGTTGCGCGGATTGGTGGCAAACTCGCCCTTGATGCAGTAGCCGGGACCACCGGTACCGGGCATGCCGTCAGGGCCCTCAAGACCGGCAGCGACGTCGGCGCCGGACATATCGCGGGTATTGGGGTCGCCGCCCTGAATGACAAAGCCGGGCACATAGCGATGGAACTTAAGGCCATCATAGAAACCCATCGTGGAAAGCTCGCAGAAGTTCGCGACATGAATGGGAGCGCCCTCACCGTCAAACTTGACCTTGATGGTACCCTTCGACGTCTCGATAACGGCGCACTCGTCGCCGGCAAGCTGATACTCGGGCGTGTAGAGCTCTTTCTTAAAACCAAACATGTGGTTCCTTCCTCGTGCGTTTAAAGCATATTTGTACGAATTGTAGCAATAAGCATGCGCTTACATCAATTGCGCACGTAGGTTATACCGACTATGGCGAACTAATTTTAGGAACGCTGCTGCGGCTTCCAGGAGCCCACATTGGCGTCGTACTGGTTCAGCGCGCTGTTGCCGCCCTGCGCGATGGGCGCCAGGATCTCGCTTTGGTGGGAACTCATCGACTCACCATCAGGAATGGCCAGCGAGATATCCCAGCTCTGGCAAATCACGTCGACACGCTCGTACATCCACTCGGCAAGCTGCTTTAAGTGGGCGATGTCGTCCGCATAGACCGTATCGTCCTGATACTTAAGGTTGTTGAGCTCATCTTGCGTCTTTTTGATCTGGTCGCGCAGGGCGTAGGCACTCTGCGACAGCTCCTGACGGGTGGACAGCGGCGTTCGGAGATAACCGTTGTTAAAGGAATCGATGACCTCGCCGATCTGGTCCTCGTCACCGTAGGACACGATGGTCTGATACAGACCGTCGAGCCTGGTATAGAGCTGATCATCGGTCAGCACGGTTTCTTCCTGGACCACCTCGGCAGAATCGTCTTGCTTGGTATCGTCCTCAGTCGCCTCGCCCTTTTGGCGCGTGGGGAAGGTCGTCTGCGCAGCCTGGCCAAACTGGTCGTAGAAGGCAGGCATGACACCCATGGGATCGGCCGTCACGAACCAATAGGCACCGCCGCAAACGACGGCAAGGACCGCGATGACGATGAGCGGCTTGGGGATATGACGCTTGTGCTTGTGATAGGCGTCCTCGTCGGGATGCACCTTGCGCTTGGGTTTTTGAGGATCGTCGTGCAGGGAAACCGGCGTGGGAATATCGACCTTGGGAATACCGAAATCCTTATCGAAAGCCGGCAGCACGCAGGTCTCGTTAGGATCGGCGGCGTCCGAAAGCACCGCAGCGGCAGAGGCCGGCGCATGCGGCACCTCGGTATCGATCTGCTCTTGCGTTAGGCGCGGAAAGCCCGCCGTGCGGCCCGCTGCCAGGTCGGATGCGGCCGCGTCCTCGGAGAGGATACCCGGAGCGGGGCGTCCGCATTTGGGGCACGTACGATCGTGCGGAGAAAGACGGGCACCGCAGCCCTCACAGAACACGAACTCGGTGTGCTCGGGACCATCGCCCGGACCCACATAGGCGTTGCAGTAGGGGCAGAACGAGGCGCCGTCCTCGATAGTCTTAAGGCAATGCGGGCAGATCACGGCATCCTCTTTTCGAAGCAATTCAAACAATCGAGGTTAGAGCATAACATCGATACGGCCCCACAAACGCAAGGCACCAATTCAACATCGCAGGACATCCCTGAAGGCCGCGGACTACTTCTTTTTCTTGGGCATCGAGACTTTAATGCCCTGGGCCGATTTGGTCACGCGGGAGCGCTTGGCGCCGGCGCTCTTCTTTTTCTTGGGCTGGGTCTGGGCCACGCCCTCGGGTGCGTGTGCCTCGGCCTCGCGAGCAGTGCGGCTCTCACGGCGCTGCGCCATATCGGCGGCAACGCGCTTGGCAAAACGCTCGGCGGTCGATCCCGTCGAGCTCACCTTGCCGCCGCCGCGACCCAGACGAACGCGCACGCCACGGCCAAAGCCGGTGGCCGCATGACGGCGACGGGGCTTGAGTGAGTCCATCATCGCGACAAGCTTAAAGAACACCGCGCAGGTAAAGACGACGATAACCGCCAAGATGACCATCTGGCCCATCGACAGGTTAGCGATGGACAGCAGCCCCGGGAACCCGATAACGCCCGTCAAAATACCAGCGACGACAAACACAAAAAGCATCACGCGCAAGGGCGTGAGCGGCTGCGAGATGCGCCAGATCAGGCTGACACTCGCCGCGCACGACGTGAGCAGGCACATGGTCGAAAGCGTAAGCTGACTAAAACCAAATACGCGCGCCACAAAGATATCGAGCGCCGCGGCCAAAATGACCGCAATCGACGCCGGCAACGCACGCTTAAGCACGTTGGTCAAGAACGACCCCTTCACGCGGGCGTTGTTGGGCTCCAGGCCAAGTACAAAGCCCGGCGCGCCGATGCAGAAGAAGTTGATGAGCGTCATCTGAATGGGCTCGAAGGGATACGGCGGCAGCGCGATGCACAGCGCCGCCAGGCCCATCGAGAAAAGCGTCTTGGTCAGAAAGAGCGCAGCAGAGCGCTGCAGGTTATTGATAGAACGACGGCCCTCGGCCACCACAGCGGGCATCGAGGCAAAGTCGTTATCGACGAGCACGATCTCGGCCACATTGCGCGCGGCATCGGAGCCGGCGGCCATCGCCACGGAGCAGTCGGCCTCCTTGAGCGCCAGCACGTCGTTGACGCCGTCGCCCGTCATGGCCACGGTGTGTCCGCGGCGTTTGAGCGCCTGTACGAGCTCGCGCTTCTGCTGCGGCGTCACACGCCCAAAGACGTGGTAACGGTCCACCGCCGCATCAATCTTGGAAGGCGTATCGAGGGTCGTGGCGTCCACGTAAGCGTCGGCGCCCGGCACGCCCACCACGCGCGCGATCGACGACACCGTACGCGGGTCATCGCCGCTGATCACGTTGAGGGTCACGCCCTGCTCGTTAAAGTAGCCGATAGTCTCGGCCGCCGAGGTGCGGATCTCATCGCGGATGGTCACAAAGCCCACGGGCTCGGCCTCACCCACCATATCGCCGTCGGGCGTAAAGCCGTCCACGCGCGCCACCACAAGTACGCGGCAGGTATCGGCGAGCTCGGCCACACGATTCTCGACCTGCGCAAATGTGCGATCAGAGAGCACAAACTGCGCGGCGCCCATCACATAGGAGCCCTGCGCAAACGACGCGCCGCTCCACTTTTTGGACGACGAGAACGGAATGACCGACAGCGGCTCGGACACCTCGACTGGACGGTCGGCGTAGTAGTTGAGCAGCGCCTGGCAGGTCTCGTTGGCATCTGCCGAGGTCGCACGTGCCACGTTGGCAAGCGCAAAGTCGAGCACCGTGGTCTCGACAGGGACAGCCGCCTCGTCCGAGTCCGCGCCAAAGCCAACACCCTCAACAGGCAGCGGGTAGGTGCCCTCGACCTCCATACGGCCCGAGGTGATGGTGCCCGTCTTGTCCAGGCACAGCACGTCGACGCGCGCGAGCGTCTCGATGCAGTAGAGCTGCTGGGCCAGCACCT
>DBEXMY010000018.1:0-3821 GCA_048168905.1 Collinsella sp.
ACCGCGCAGCGTCGAGCCGTTACGCGGTTTGGAAAAACCGCGTAACCCCTAAGGCCGCTGGCCCATGCCACCCTCGAGGGTGACGGTCTCGCCGGTCAGGTACTTAAAGGCGGGACCGCAGCGCTGAACGACCACGCGGCCGATTTCCTTCTCGACGTCGCCGTAGTGACCCGCCGGCGGCATGTGGACGTTGGCCTTAAACGCCTCGGGATAGGCATCCTGGAAGTTCTCGAGCGCAGCGGTCCAAGCAAGCGGGCAAACGATATTGACGTTGATGCCGTCCTTGCCCCACTCGTTGGCGGCAACGCGGGTCAGGCCGCGGATGCCCTCCTTGGTGGCAGCATAGCTGCACTGGCCATAGTTGCCAAACAGGCCGGCGCCCGAAGCGAAGTTGACCACGGAGCCCTTGGTCTCCTTCAGGTGCGGATAGGCCTTCTGCATGTACAGATAGGTAGCATACAGACCGGAGTAAATGGCCAGGTTAAACTGATCCATGGTGTGATCGGCGATGGTCACGCCCGAGGCGCTAGCCTGAGCATTGTTGACGACGGCGTCGATGCGGCCGAACTCCTCAATGGCCTTGTCGATGACGTTCTGGACGACGGCCTCATTGTCCTGACCAGCCGAGACATCGGCCTGAACAGGCAGAACCTTGACACCGTACTCGGCCTCGAGAGACTCCTTGGCGGCCTCGAGCTTGGCGACGTTGCGGCCGGTGATGACGAGGTTCGCGCCCTCCTTGGCAAATGCGATATCGATGCCGTAGCCGATGGAGCCAGCGGAACCGTCCTTAAGCGTGGCCTTGCCGCCGCCGGTGACGATCACGGTCTTACCAGTGAAAAGTCCCATACAAAGTCCTTTCAAATCGCGACGGGCGAACCCGCCGACTGCGCGCATCCAAATAAACGCGCCAAAAGCTGAGATGCAACTTTAGCGCGTTCAAGCGAAAATAAAAGACCACGGTAGGCGAACGGCACCACGTCGTTCGGCGAAGGGATTGTCAAGTACAAACTGAATAAAGCGACCGAGTTATTGTTATCAGATCGAGCCATCGAACACGTTTTGAAACTTTGCTGCGGCGCGCGGGATGTCGGCGCGAGACTTTATCATAGGGTGACAAACAACGATGAGGAGCACATGCCTATGACAGACGAGCTGGACCCCCAGACTCAACAGCATATTGATGATCCCGCAGACGTCACCGCAGATACTGACGCTGTGACCTGCGATGGTATCGACATCGACGACCCCATCTTGGACGAAAGCGCTACGGCGGAAACCCCCGAAACAGAAAACGCCGATGAGCAAAACGACGATGCGCCCGCACAGGACGACGCCCCTGTACAGGACGACGCCCCGCAAGCAGCGGGCCCCATCGAGGTGTCTTCGGAAGAAGAGCTCGATGCCGTCATGGACTCCATGATGGATGCTGTCAAAGCGATGAAAGACGCCGTCGCCGATGCCGATATCGATGCCGAGGAAGAGGAGGCCGCCGAGGCGGCCTCAACCTTTGTGCCCGGCGAGACTCCGGTTGCCGACCAGGGCAGTACCATGCCCTCGTTTCTGCAGCTCGAGCATCCCACGATTGGCGCCGATGCGGTCAATCCGCACGCAGCAGGCTTTTCTGTGGTCGAGGGCGGTACCGGCAATATCGCCGCGCCGCAGGCTGCCGATGCGGACGCCGCCGACACCGCTCGCCCGACCGCCCCGCACTCCCCCGCCGCGAGCCGCGATCTGGGGACCGCTGTCTCGAACACTGCGAACGCCGTGGGCACCTTTATCGCCCAGGGCGCCTCGGCCATGCGCGAGATGAATGCCGCGAAAAAGGCACTTGCCGATGCCCGCGCCCACCTGGCCGAACTTGAGCAGCGCATTGCCGATCAGGCCGAGGAACTCGAGACGCGCCAGGATATCGCAGGCCGCTACGACCAGATCGTCGCCGACCAGCGCCAGGCGATCGCCACGGCGCAAAAGACCGCTGCGGCAGCCGAGATTGACCGTGATGCCCACGCCGCCAAAGCGACAGAGCTCAAGGGTCAGTTCGAACAAATGAAGACAGAGGATGACGCGACTGAGCTCCGCCTGAAGGCCGCGCTCGATGCCGTGGAGGCCCGCGAGGCGAGCTCGCGCGAGACCGGCAACCGCCTCGTTCGCCGTCTTGAGGATTCCAAGCGCATCCGCGACAAAGTGCAGGCCGAGCGAGACGCCGGCATTGCCGCCGCACAACAAACCGTCGACGCCGCGCGCGCCCAGCTCGAGACACTGCGTCATGAGTATGCCGAGCTGCAACGCAATCCCTCGGCAAATCCCGCCAACTATACGGTGCGCACCAGCGAGCTCTCGATGCAGATCTCCGACACGGCAGATGCCCTGCGTAAAGCCGAAGAAGATGTCCCGCGCATCACCGCCGACCTTGAACACTCGCTTGCCGCAGCCGAGCAGGCCGTCGAGCAGGCGCAAGCCCCCATCGCCGACGCCAAGCGAGCCCATCAGGCCGTGACGGCGGAGGCCGATGCCGCGCGCGACAAGCTGCAGACCGCAAAAACCGCCGCTGCAACGCGCCAGCGCGAACTGCGCGAGAAGATCGCTGCCGAGGACAAGGCACGCCGCGACCAAGAGCAGAGCATAGCCAACGCCCAAGCAGATGCCGCGCATGCGCAGTCGATTATCGAGCAGGCGACCGAGGTGCATGACCATCCAGAGATCACTGAGTCGCTTGCAGGGTCCTTGGCCCGAGACAAAGCCGAACACGCCGAGACCGAGCGCGAAGTCGCCCAGCTCGAGGCCACCGAGGACGCGGTGCGCGAGCGTACCCGCGACTCACGCATCAAATTCACCGGCGCCATCGTCTGCATCGTCGTCGCAATCCTAGTGATCATCCTAGTCTGGCTGTTCGCAAGCAAGTAAACCGGCTGCCAAAAAACGCTCACCGCAACTTATTAGATTGATGCAAGGTAGTCATTGGGGACGTTCTTAAACGACTAGTCGAACAAGAACGTCCCCAATGACTACATCGACAACCAAAGAAATGCCGATGTTATGGCAGAGTCAGACACTATGACCCAATCCAGGGGCACGGAAACGACAGGAGCCCCCGCTCGTGACCGCGGGTCGGGGCTGCGACAATGTTGTTGAAGTGCCAGAGGCGCAGCCGCGCCGCAACGAGGTTGGGAGGCTCCCGTGCCTAGATATTCTACCGCCTTCGGAATGGACGTACACCTCAGGTCCACCACCGTCTGCGCGCTCGACGCGGAGACGGGCGAGGCCGTGACGAGGAGGTTCCGCGGCAACCCCTGGGGCGAGGTCGCGGAGTGGATGTCGGGCTTCCCCGGCCCGTCGCTCGCCGCCTACGAGAGCGGCTACCTCGGCTTCGCCCCGCAGAGGGAGCTCTCCGGGCTCGGCGTCGACTGCGTCGTCGCGGCCGTCTCCAGGGTCCCGAGGTCGGCGGCAGACTTCTCGTCCAAGAACGACCGCAACGACGCGGCCAGGATGGCCAAGGCGATACTGTCGCACGACGTCACCCCGGTATGGGTGCCGTCCCCCGAGATCGAGGGGCTCAGGGACCTCGCCGGGGCCCACGACGCGGCGACCGCGAGGCTCGCGGCGGCGAAGCAGCGGCTCCTGGCGTTCCTGGCCCGCCGGGGCTACGCCTACGGCGGCACGACGCCGGCCGGAAACCCCCGGAGGTACTGGACGTACGACTTCCTCAGGTGGCTCGACAAGGTCCGGCCCGCCGACGACGGCGGCATCCGGGCGCTTGCGGCGCTGAGGAGCGAGGTCGAGACGGCCGCCGAGACGCGCGACGACCTCCTCGCCGAGTA
>DBEXMY010000019.1:0-4697 GCA_048168905.1 Collinsella sp.
GCGCGGTCGCCTTTTGTTCGACCGCGCGCACCGTTTCTTCGTATTTGCAGCCGCGGCCGTCTTAGCCCAGCGACTAGAGCGTGCCGTAGATGCGGTCGCCGGCGTCGCCGAGGCCGGGAACGATGTAGGCAGCCTCGTTGAGATGGTCATCGATGGCGCACGTATAAATATGTACGTCGGGGTCCTTCTCGGTCAGCGACTTGAGGCCCTCGGGCGCGGCGACGATGCACAGCATGCGGATGTCCTTAACGCCGCGCTCGCGCAGGTAGCTAATAGCCATCTCGGCCGAGCCACCCGTGGCGAGCATGGGGTCGACAACCAGGCAGATGCGCTGGTCGATATCCTTGGGCATCTTGCAGTAATACTCATGCGGCTCGTGGGTGACCTCGTCGCGCTCCATGCCGATATGACCCACGCGAGCGGAGGGCACCAGGTCGAGGATGCCGTCGACCATGCCAAGACCGGCGCGCAGGATAGGTACGATAGCGAGCTTTTTGCCGGCAAGCTGCTTAAACGTAGCAGTGGTGATGGGGGTCTCGACTTCGACGTCTTCCATGGGCAGGTCGCGCATGGCCTCGTAGCCGTCAAAGAGCGCAAGCTCGCGCACGAGCTGGCGGAACTGGTTGGTGCCGGTCGACTTATCGCGCAGGATCGACAGCTTGTGCTGGACGAGCGGATGGTCGACAAGCGTCACGCGAGACGCATCGTAGGTAACGGTCATGGGTTGATTGCCCCTTTCGTTGCGGCCGCAAAACGGCCTTGCTGACATGGCACACAGCGATGTTGCCGCCGCGCGCCATGCATAAGTTTAGCGGTTTGTTGTATCGAGCGGCCCGTCGCAGCCCTACTGTGCGGTGCTGAGCGAGCGCCTGACTGCATCACGCCAACCAGCAAGATTGCTCTCACGGCGCTCGGCGGACATGTGAGGATGGAAGGTTTTGACGATCTGGGCGTTTTGCTCCAGCTCCTCCAAGTCCTCCCAGTAGCCGACGGCAAGGCCCGCCAGGTACGCGGCACCGATTGCCGTGGTCTCCACCGTCTCGCATTGCAGCACGGGGATATCCAGCAGGTCGGCCTGGAATTGCATGATGAACTCGTTGCGCGAGGCACCGCCATCGACAGACAGGCGCTCGATCGAAAGCCCCACGTCCTGCTCCATGGCGCGCAGCACGTCGTAGCTCTGATATGCCATGGATTCGCAGGCGGCACGTACGATGGTCGCACGGCTCGAGGCGCCGGTCAGACCGCACACGATACCGCGGGCATGCGGGTCCCACCAGGGAGCGCCCAAACCCGCAAAGGCGGGAACGAAGTAGCAGCCCTCGTTGTCGCTAATCGAAGCGGCGAGTTGTGCCGACTCGCTCACGCTCGAGATGATGCCCATGTTGTTGCGAAGCCAGTTCATCGTTGAGCCGGCGGCAAAAATAGAGCCCTCGAGCGCATAGCTGACTTTGCCGTCCGCAGCGATACCGATGGTGGAGACCAGGCCATTCTTGGATTCGACGATCTCGTCGCCGGTGTTCATGAGCATAAAGCAGCCCGTGCCATAGGTGTTTTTGGTCTGGCCGGGATAGAAGCAGCAGTGACCGAACAGCGATGCCTGCTGGTCGCCCGCCACACCCATGATGGGCGGCATGTTGGTCATGATGTCGCTCGCGACGCGGCCGTAGTCGCCCGAGCTCCAGCGAACCTCGGGCATCATGGAACGTGGAACGTCAAAGAGCGCCAGCAGGTCGTCGTCCCAATCGAGCGTATGGATATTAAAGAGTGCCGTGCGGCTGGCATTGGTGTAGTCGGTGGCAAAGACCTGGCCGCCGGTGAGGTTGTAGATGAGCCAGGTGTCGATGGTGCCAAACATGAGGTCGCCCGCCGCCGCGCTCTCGCGTGCGCCGTCGACGTTGTCGAGAATCCACTGCACCTTAGAGGCCGAGAAATACGGGTCAAGCGTAAGTCCCGTGCGGGAGCGCACCAGCTCCTCGCAACCCTGTTCAACCAACGCGTCGATCGCCGGCGCGGCACGACGGCACTGCCATACGATGGCGTTATAGATGGGCTGGCCGCTCACGCGGTCCCAGACCACCGTGGTCTCGCGCTGGTTGGAGATGCCGATGGCGGCGATGCGATCGGAATGGATGCCGCTCTTAAACTGAACCTCCATCATCACGCCGATCTGGCTGGCAAGCACCTCCGTGGGATCCTGCTCCACCCAGCCGGGGCGCGGGAAGCTGGTTTTGACGCTACGACGCGCCTGGGCAACGATGCAGCCGTATTCGTCGACAATGGCCGCGAGTACCGAGGTAGTGCCGCAGTCGAGCGCCATGATGTAGGAACCGCCAAAGTTAAACGAGGCATCTTCCATGCCCAGGCTGCCCAGATTCAACGACATCGCTTACACCCTTCTATTGCATCGGGTCGGACAGGACCCGCTCGATCTCTGATGCGGGAAGTGCGCCTTGGCGCAGGATCTGGAGCCCGCCGTGCTGGAACGACACGATGGTCGAGGCGTCGCGACACGGGGTCTCACCGGCGTCGACGGCAACATCGACCCCCTCCAGGATGCGACCCTCGACGGCGGCAAAGCTTGCCGGCGAAGGCGCGCCGTGCGTGTTGGCGCTCGTGCAGGCAAGGGGACTGCCGCAGGCGCGGATGAGCGCTTGGACCACGGGAGAGGCCGAAGCGCGCAGGGCCACGGTGTCGTCGGCAGCGCGCATAAAGGTCGGCACGCAGGGGGCTGCCTTGACCACGATAGTCAGGGCTCCCGGCCAGCATCGTCGCGCGAGTACGCGGGCATCTTCCGGGATATCCACGCCATAGCGGTCGAGTGCTTCGACGCCATCGACCAGCCAAGCGACGGTTTGCGTGAGCTCACGTTGCTTGAGAGTGAAGATACGGCGATAGCCGGTGCCGAGCGCAGGAACTGCGGCGCCATTGACGGCAGCCTGCGGATCGCGCGGCCACGATGGGAATTCGCTTGTATCTTGGGGCACGGCGTCCGAGAAGGCGTTGACTGCCACGGCGACACCGTAGACGGTCTCGGTCGGAATCAAGGCCAGGCCGCCGCGGCCGAGCACCTCGGCCGTGCGCTCGACGGCAAGCCGATGCGGCTCGCGCGTTCCCTCGTATACCCGATAGACCGTCTGCATGTGTATGCCAGCCCCTTACGCTCCGGTGCAAGTTTGTTTACTGTGGGGCATTCTCGCACGAAACATTCAACCTATTTGCCCAGAGCGCATGTTGGTTTGGTGAGCGGCTCTAGTAGTCGGTGAAAGTGAGGGGGTTAATTGAAGATTTTTAGCGCGCAAGCGTAACGGTACGATCGGGAAACTCGATGCTTGCAACCAGTTTTCCGCCGAGGCTCTCTGCGTACCTGCTCAGCGTGTCGAGCCTCATCGAACCCAACTCCCCACGCTCGAGCTCGGATACACGTTTTTGAGAAACGCCCATCGACTGGGCGACCGACGCCTGTGTTAGATCTTTTAACCTGCGAATCTGAGCAAGCTTATAGGCTTCGATACGATCGCGAGTCCTCTCCTGCTCGGCGGTAATGGAGTCGCGTGTTATCCCGCGAGATTCCATATACTCATGCAGTTCCATCTCGATCGAGCCTCCTTACGTGGCGACGGTATATTTGCTCGGCCCTTGGAATGTTGATCGCATACCAACCGTTCCATTTTGCCCTTGACGATCCCGCTCGCGACTTATCACCCGCCAATAGCAATACCGCCTGGCGCTTGGGGTCAAAGGCGAAGAGGATGCGAATCACCTGCCCACCACACGACGTCACTCTCAGCTCCTTTAAATGATGAAGCTTCGAGCCCTTTACGCGGTCAGCCAGCGGACGACCAAGGCTGGGACCTTCCTTCTCGAGCACCAAAAGGTCTGCATAAATCTGCTTCAGCGTAGCTTCATCCTGCTCATCAAGCCAAGGTTCAATGTAATCAAGCACGATACGGTACCGATGCAGCTGATTTGACATACCTTTCTCCTTCTATAGTAGAAGTTTTACGGTATATTGCAAGGACAAACTTGCGCAAATGTCTATTTATTCAGCTTAAATACGCTGTTTGGGCTCGGTGACGATGGCTCGAACGATGCGGGGACGATCGGTGAGGTCGTGGACGATACGCACGTCCGAAAGGCCTGCTTGACGACAGAGCTCGGCCGCGGCGTCGAGCGCGCCCTCGTAGAGCTCGCAGGCAAACAGGCCGCCGGCACGCAGCATGTAGGGCGCCGCGTTGAGCAGGCGGCGGAAGATATCGAGACCGTCGGCACCGCCCTCGAGCGCCAGATCGGGCTCAAAGTCCTTGACCTCATGCGGCAGCGAGCGCATGACATCGGTGGGGATGTAGGGCGGGTTGGAGACGAGTACGTCAAAGGTGCCCCACTCTTCGCGGGGAATGGAGCTCACCAGGTTTGTGAGGCTGAAGGCGACCTCGTCGGACGTGAGGCCAAGCGCATCGCGGTTTTTGGTAGCAAGGTCGATGGCGCGCGGCTCGATATCGGTAGCAGTGCAGGTAACGTGCCCGCGGCGCTCCCAGGCAAGGGAGAGCGAAATGCAGCCCGTGCCGCAGCCGACCTCGAGAACGCGGGCAGTGCGGGGCTCGGCTGGGGCAGATACGTTGGCCTCGGCGGCATCTTGCGCGGGAGTCGCCTGTTGGTCGTTGTCCTCAATGGCGATGCCGTATTCGTCGAGCTCG
>DBEXMY010000020.1:0-3508 GCA_048168905.1 Collinsella sp.
CGCCCTCAAAGCATAGCTGGTTCATGGCGCGGTAGCCCTCGGGTCCCAAGTCCCACTTGGCGACAGGGTTGGGAATGCCGAGCGAAAGGATGAGTTGGTACTGCCAAAAGAAGGCGCCGCCGTCAAAGTCCAGGCGCGAACCCTGGATGACATCGTAGCGGTCGGTCCACTTGGCAAGACGCTCGATGCCTTCGGGGATGACGAGCACGTCGTCGTCCATCACCCAGAACCACTGGGCGCCCAGGTCGTAGGCGCATTTAGTGCCAGCGGAGAAGCCGCCCGCACCGCCGCCGTTTTCGAGCTGCGGGGCGTAGATGACGCGGTCGGTGCCGCCCTGCGCGTCGGACTGCTCGGTGTCGATGCCCCACAGGTTGGCCAGGCGCTCGTTAAATGCGGCGCACATGGCCTCGGTCTCGCGCGAATTCTCGTTATCGACAATCACGATGCGCCAGGGCGCTGCCGTAAGCTCGGTCATGGAGTCGAACAAGTTGGCCAGGAGTTCCTGGCGCTTGTACGTAACGACGACAATGGCGAGCTTATCGATGGGAGCGGGAAGGGTTGAAGGCATGGGGCAATATATCCTTTCACGCGCGGCGGGTGAGTGCAGCGCGGAAGCTATCGAATACGTCCTTGGGACTGTCCTATTGTAAAGGCTCGGCGCACCTTGGCGGCAAGCTTTGAATAAAACGCAGGAACCTGCCACGGCTGTAGCGGCTTTAGCGTCTGACGGCAGCGTGTCTATTGCCTCTTGAGCTTGCGTTCAATAAGACTTCTAGTTGCATCGATGATGAGAAGTGCCAGAGCAAAGACGATGCTAATGACGATACCCGTGACGATACATATAGCTGCCGGGCTGTTTTGGCTGATCAGTATGTTTGCGAGCAACGTATTGAAGACGGGACGCCACAGGCTACTGGTGAGCGACTGCATCACATAGAAACCAAGCGTGGCGGTCGATAAGGTGACGATGACACCTGCGGTCCGTGGATTGCCTGAGGCCCTGCGCCGGGTCGCCGCAAAGAGCAGAGAGGCGGCAGCGAGGGCAAACGAGATCAACGAGGTTGATTTGTAGGAGAGGACTGCCATCGCCGTGAGGTTGCCGGTGAAGGAGAGTGCTCCTTCCAGGATGGTGGCGAGCGCCAAAACCGTTACGAGCGAGCGCATGCCCAAGGCGCCCGCCCTGTCCGAATCCATGGCGTCGGTTACGTCGCGGAGCAGTCCGCCGATCAAAAACGCGACTACGTACGTGGTAGCGCTCATGAGCTTTTGGAGCCAAGAAAACTCGCCGGCGCTCGTCGCACTCATGGCGGCCAAATACCCGTTAACAACGAATACGAGGATTCCAACGGCGATGACCGTCGTCGTGTAGGTTTTCTGGGAGAGTCGGCTCTTGGCCAGTCCAAACCATGGCGCCATGAAAACTGTGGCGGCATAGACCCAGATAAACTCAAGCCCAAGCGTGTACCAATAGTGCGTATTGAGGGTAACATCGGGAATGGGTGAGACGACCGTGGACCACGCGAGCGCCACGAGGCAATAAAACGCAGTGGGCATAATGACCTTGCCAAGGCGCTGCGCCGTCCGTTGCATTTGCGACTTCCACGTTGCTCCACCGTCCCAAGCACGCGCGGCCGAAGCGATGAGAAAATAGCCCGAGATCATAAAGAAGACCTCGTTGGCCCAGCAGCCAAGCAAGTTAATAAAACCGAGTACGCCGGAATAGGGGAACATCGCAAGTGGGGCATATTCCACGGCGCCGACGCAGACGGCTTGGAAGGTCCACTGAAAGGTGTGGAACACCGCGATGCCGGCGACCGCGACCAAACGCAGCGCTTCGGTGGGTATGTTGCGTGCGGCTTTGGGCTGCATGACGTCCTTTCTTATTGGTTTGCCTCTGCGGGCTCCATAGATTATATAAACGCCCGCTGGCGCGCTGACCCTTTGATACCATGAAACGACAGGTATTTCCTAAGGAGCACATTTGTCTACTAACGCCTCTGGCAGCCCTGTTCTGTCGCTGCTTATTCCCATTTACAATGTTCAGCGCTACCTGCGCGAGTGCCTCGATTCCGCCCTGGCGCAGACGCTCAAGGATATTGAGATCATCTGCATTAACGACGGGTCGACCGACAACTCGCCGGCGATTATCCGCGAGTATATGGAGCGCGATAGGCGCGTCAAGATGATCGACAAGGCCAACAGCGGCTACGGCGACTCGATGAACCACGGTCTGGAGATGGCGCGTGGCAAGTACGTTGGCATCTTGGAGTCCGATGACTTTATGGCGTCCGACGCACTCGAAAAGCTTGTCTCGGCCGCCGATAGCAATAATGCCGACTTTGCGAAGGCGAACTTTGATTTCTACTGGTCTAAGCCCGAGGAGCGCCGTTCGCTGCACGAGATGTTTAAAGCCAAGGACTGTGGCAAGCCAGTGCACCCGAGCGATACGACGCAGTTCTTTAAGCAAAAGCCGTCGATTTGGTCGGCAGTGTACCGTCGCGATTTTCTTGAGCGCAACGGCATTAAGTTCCTGCCGACTCCGGGGGCATCCTTTCAGGACACGTCATTCGCCTTTAAGGTGATCGCGTGCGCCGATAAGGCTGTTTACCTGCATGATGCTGTTTTGTCGTATCGACAGGACAACGAGAATTCCTCGGTCAATTCTTCGGCTAAGGTCTTTTGCGTCAATACCGAGTATGCCGAGATTGAGCGTTGGATTCGAGAGGATTATGCCCGCGACCACGCAAGCGTCGATGTCGCGCGCATGCTCAAGTTCAATCAGCTCATTAAGTACGATTCGTACATGTGGAACTACGTGCGCCTGGCGCCTAAGTTCTATAAGGAGTTCCTGGTTCAGATGGCCAAGGAATTTCAGGCGGCCTTGGACGCGGGGGAGTTTTCGCTTGACGACCTCAAGCCGTGGAAGCGCGCGAACCTCGCTGCCATCCTCAAAGATCCTGAGGGCTGGGTTGACGAACATCCGAGTTTTGCGACGGATGGTGCATTGGGGCGTGCTAAGTATTACGCCTCGGTTGGAGGCCCGGGCGTGGTCGCCGCCTTCCTCATCGAATCGCTGAGGGGGTAGGTCGGCATGGGAGAGGCCTCGTGTCCTAAAGCTACGATTGTCGTCCCCGTTTACAACTCTGCGCGCTCCATTCAGCGATGCGTCGATTCGCTGTTGGCTCAGTCCGAGCGCTCGATTCAGGTTGTCTGCGTTAACGACGGTTCGACCGATGATTCGTTGAACGTGTTGCGCCGGATCGCGCAGGCCGACGATCGTGTACTGGTGATTGACCAGGAAAACGCGGGCGTCTCGTGTGCTCGAAATGCCGGAATCGATGCCGCCGAGGGCGAGACCGTCTTTTTTGTGGACGCCGACGATTACATCGATGCCCAGACGATCGAGCGCGTGCTGCATGCCATGGAATCTGCAGATGCCGAGGCCGCCGTTTTTGGCGGCGTCTGTGAACCTGCCGATGCTGCTCCCAAACGCGTCCAGCAACTCATG
>DBEXMY010000021.1:0-11683 GCA_048168905.1 Collinsella sp.
TCGTGCGTCGCTGTTTAGCATGAAGAAGCAGAACAAGTGGCTGTGGGCTTCCGCCGCGCTGGCACTGGTGCTGACGGTGATCGTGACCGTGCAGCCGACGCTTGCCGAGATGTTCTTTGGCCCTGTGACGCTTGAGCTCAAGGGCGTTCTTGCCGCGCTGGGCCTGGCCTTCCTGATCATCCCGCTGATGGAGATCTACAAGGCGATCATGCGCGCTGTGGAGAAAGAGTAACGTACCTGTCCGGGCCCGCCCCACGCCCTTTCTCCCTCACTGGTCCTCGCGCTTCGCGCTGCGGGATCGTTCGAGAGAAAGGGCTTCCGGGGCGGGCCCTGCGGTATCCTTGCTGGCTTTTCTCCCGCGCGGATGATAAAGGGCTGAGGGAAAGTTTGTGAGCTGGTCGGGCTTTGCCCGGCCAGCTCTTTTTGATTTAAAATACCTGCTCAGTTGTGATTTATGGTGCTGGGAGGCGCTTGTGGGCAAGGCTAAGGCTAAGGCGAAGAAAAAGACGACGGGGGCGCGGGCTAAGCGTGATCGTCGTCGGAAGCTCGCGACCGAGGCTCCCGTATCTGCTGAGGAGCTGCTGGCAAGCGTGCCGGGGCTTGACGCGCTGCAGGACGTTCCGGCGTTTGATGACCTGCCAGTCGATGAAACCCAGCAGACTGCCTTTGATGATTTCTGCGCACATGCTGAGGAGCCCGAGCAGATGCAGCTTGGCGCCGTGGTGCGCTTAGATCGCGGGTTTCCGCTGGTGGTGACGGCCGACGATACCTTTCGTGCCGAGCATGCCGTGGGGTTTGCCAAGTCGCGCGGCGAGGACGAGGTGCTGCTGCCCGCCGTGGGCGACCGTGTGGCGGTGCGCCGCGCTCCCGGGCACGATATGGGCGTGATTGAGTGCGTTCTGCCGCGCCGTACGAGCTTTGAGCGTTGGCGCGGCCGTGCCCGCGGAGAGCGTCAGGTGCTCTGCTCCAACGTGGATAGCGTGCTAATCGTGCAGGCGCTCGGTGCCGGTGAGGTGCTGCTCGACCGCGTGGCGCGCTCGCTGGTGTTGGCGCTCGACTGCGATGCCGAGCCGGTGGTGGTGCTCACCAAAGCTGATCGCTGCGATGCCGAGGAGCTCGAGCGCGATCTGGACCGCGTGCGCCGCCTGGTGGGTCCGGACGTGCGCGTGATCGTGACGTCCTCTGCCGAGGGCCGCGGCCTGGACGAGGTCCGTATCTGCGTGCCTGCCGGGAGCTGCGCCATGATTCTGGGCGAGTCGGGTGCCGGCAAGTCGACGCTGCTCAATGCACTGCTGGGCCACGATACATTGGCGACCGGCGGTGTGCGCGAACGCGACGACCAGGGCCGTCACACTACCGTCGCGCGCGTGATGGTAGCGCTGCCGGGCGACGCCGGCGTGATCGCTGATGCCCCGGGCCTGCGCAGCCTACCGCTCGTGGGTCACGAGCGGGGTCTGGCGCGCGCTTTCCCCGAGATTGTCGAGGCATCGCGCGCGTGCCGGTTTGGCGACTGCACGCATACCCACGAACCGGGCTGCGCCGTTCGCGAGGCCGAGGACGCCGGGCAGATCGACAGCCTGCGTTTGGAAACGTTCCAAAGCCTGGCGTCATCCATGCGCGTGAGTGCTCAAATGCTCGATCCCGATGTCCATCTGTAATTGATTTTTTCTATGACAGCCGTCTCCCAACTGTTCGGGAGACGGCTTTTTTGCTGCGGAAAAGCCTCGAAACATGCAGTTTGCTGACGTGCTGACCAAAACCTTGCCACGAGCTTGACGGGCTGGTCAGCTTCTGGTCAGCGATTGGTTTGACATCGAAAACCAAGATCGCGATTGCGCCGCTTTGCACTCTGACCGCCCAGACAATGGTGGTACGGGCATTCGCCCGGCACTGCCATGAGAGGAGCGGCCGTGAACAAGAGCAAGCGCATCGCTATCAGTCTGGTCGCGGGCGTGCTCGCTGCTCTGCTCTGCATGGTTTACGGCTCGTCGATCCGCTCGCAAGCCGAACAGGTCCAGGCTGAGACCTTGGCCAAGTACGGTGGCGATCGCGTCGAGGTATGCGTTGCGGCGCGCGATATCGATGTGGGCGAGACCCTCGATGAGACCAATGTCATAACCCAGGAATGGCTGACGAGTCTGCTGCCGCGTGACGCGGCGACCGAGCTGCGCCAGGTGCGCGGCGACGTGACGACTTCGCGTATTCCCAAAAACGCCGTGATCTGCAATGTCTACACCAAGGCCGAGAGCCACAAGCTCGAGGTGCCTAAGGGCAAGGTCGCCGTTTCGGTGGCGGTCGATGCCGAGCACTCGGTCGGCGGTGCTACGGGCGTGGGCAGCTACGTGGATGTGTATGTGCAAAAAGACGGCGTAACCGATCGGCTGTGCGGCGCGTACGTGATCGATACCAGTGAGGATTCCGGTGCCACGCGCGAGGGCAAGATCGAATGGGTGACGCTGGCGGCTGACCCCGAAGACGTCAAGGAACTGCTGGGAGCCTCGGGCAAGGGAACGGTCAGCTTGACGATTCCCGCCACGGCGCGCGGCAAAAAGAGCGGAGGCGACGAGTGATGAAGGCGATCTGGCTTGCGTGCTGCGCGTGCGGCGATTACGGGCTGTTGCAGCGGGAAGTCGAGGGCCGTGACGCGGGTGCACAGGTGCTTCGCGTGGGTGACCTGGACGGGCTGGTTTCCATGGCGCGGGCGTTTCCGTCGCGCCGCGGAGCTGCCATCATCGCGGCGTCTCTGTTTGATACCGAAGATGTGCGCAAGACTGTTGCGCGCCTGACGGCCGAAGGCCGCGTGAGTCGCGTGGTCGTCTTGATAGAAGCACTCGATCCGTCGGATATCGAGGGGTTGTTTCGCGCGGGGGCGACCGAGGTCATCGCTGCGCACAGTATATGCGGCAACGGGCGCGCGGGCGAGGGAGCGGTTGATTCCGATCGGCGCATGACGATTGAGCCCGATGCTTTTGTTGATAGGGAACCCGGGGCGCCTCGCGCTACAAGAGGCCCGCGTGTTGATGATTGTGGAAAAGCGGAAGCCGAGCATGGTCGGCGCCCCCGGAACCCCCTTGTATGCGATGACGCTGGAGGGCCGGCGCAGCATGCTGGCGACTCCCCGGCTGTAGATATGGGATACGTGCACGGCGTGAATCTGGCGGATGAACTCGACGAAGTTGAGGGCTTTGCCGGGTGCGGCGAGTTGTCGCTGATGCAGCATGAGCAGATTGCGCAGAACGAGCCTGCCTCGCAGACCGAACAAGCCGCCATGCCGGCTTGGACGCAGCGTGTAGTTGCGGCGGGGGAGACGGGGACGCTGTCACCGACGCCCGCCCCGCCGCCTCCGATGCCGCCGGCAGACGCTGCCGCTTCGCCGCATCGAGCTCCGGTCGTCTGCGTCATTTCGGGCTCGGGCGGTTGCGGCAAGTCGACGATCGTTGCCACCATGGCACACGCATCGTCGCTGTTGGGCTTGCGTGCCGCCGTGCTCGACCTGGACCTGATGTTTGGAAACCTTTACGACTTGTTAGGCGTCGATGCTCCGCGCGATATGGCGGCACTTATCGAGCCGTCGGCGGCGGGCACGCTCACCGAGCCGGATATCGTAGCCGCATCGATGCGCGTCGCCCCGGGCGTTACGCTCTGGGGTCCCGTCGCGGCGCCCGAGCAAGCCGAGCTCATGGCACGTCCGGTGGAGCTACTGCTTGATGTCCTGCGTCGCGAATCCGACGTGGTCTTTATCGATACCTCGGTCTTTTGGGGCGACGCCGTAGCGGCTGCGGTGGCGGCGAGCGACCGTTGCCTGGTCGTTGGCGATGCTGCGGTGTCGTCCGCGACATCGGCGTCGCGCGTCATTGAACTGGCAAGTCGAGTAGGTGTGCCGCGCACGCGCATGAGCGCCGTGTTCAACCGGTTCGGTGCGCGCGGGGCAGACGAGGACGTCGCCATGCGCTTTGAGATTGCCTGTGCGTTGAGCTCCAAGATTCGTATCGCCGATGGCGGGCAGGATCTCGCCGCGCTCATGGCGTTTGGGCGCGCTGACGAGGCAGTGGGTCAGACGAGCGCTTTCGCGACCAGCGTGCGCGAGGCCACGCGCGAGATGCTCGTGGAACTGGGGTGCGCCGTCGGCCCTTGGAGCGATATGGTCGCCGACCGTGCGACGCGTACCGAACGCCCGCGTATCCGCCTTCCCTGGTCGCGCGAGGGTGATCAGCGATGAGCCTGCAAACGAGGATTAAGGCTGCCGGCGCTGCAGCGGCGGCAGCGCCTGTAGATGCGGGGCGTCGCCGCGCGGTGAAACGACGCACCAAGCGCGCCGTGATGGACCGCATGGGTTACGACGAAGTGGCGCGTATCAGCGCCTATGTCGACCCGGCACTTGCCCGCTCGGAATTGCGTCCTGCGGTGGAGGCGGCGCTCAATGTTGAGGAGCCGACCGATCTCGCGACGCCCGAGCGCAAGACCATCATCGACGAGATTTTGGATGACGTGGTGGGCTTGGGGCCGTTGCAGCCGCTCATCGAGGACGACACCGTTACCGAGATCATGATTAACGGCTGCCGCTCGGCTTTCTTTGAACGCGGCGGCGTCTTGCACCCCATCGAGCATGCGTTTGAGGATGATGAGCAGATCCGTGTGCTTATCGACCGCATCATCTCGCCACTTGGCCGCCGTATCGACGAGCGCAGCCCCATCGTCAACGCCCGCCTCAAAACGGGCTATCGCGTCAACGCGGTGATTCCGCCTGTGGCGATTGACGGACCGATTCTCACCATCCGAAAGTTCTCGGACCGCATCTGCTCGCTGGACGAGCTTGTGGGGCTGGGGTCGCTGCCGCTTTGGTATGCGCAGCTGTTGTCGTGCGCGGTGTCGCTGCGACAGGACCTGGCGGTTGCGGGAGGCACGGGATCTGGTAAGACCACCCTGCTCAACGCGTTGTCATGTGAGATTTCCACCGGCGAGCGCATCGTGACGATCGAGGACTCTGCCGAGCTCAAGTTTGCGCATCATCCGCACGTGGTGCGTCTAGAGGCGCGCGAGGCTTCAATTGAGGGCGAGGGCGCGGTGACGATCCGCGACCTGGTGACCAATGCTCTGCGCATGCGCCCCGACCGCATCGTGGTGGGCGAGGTGCGCGGTGCCGAGTGCTGCGACATGTTGCAGGCCATGAACACGGGCCACGACGGGTCGCTCACGACACTTCATGCGGGTTCAGAACAGGAGACCGTGGTGCGTCTGACGTTGCTTGCACGTTATGGCATCGATCTGCCGAGCGAGCTCATCGAGGAGCAGATTGCCATGGCGCTCGACGGCATCGTGATGTCCGAGCGCCACGCCGATGGCAGGCGTTTCGTCTCCTCGTATTCGGGGGTGCGTCGCGCCGCGTCGGGCGGCGTAGAGCTCGAGCGCTATGTGACTTTCGATGCCGCCGAGCGCACCTGGAAGCTTGACCGCGAGCCGCCGTTTATCGCAGAAGGCCTGCGGTCGGGGACGCTCACACAAGAGGAGGTGGACGAATGGAGGTCGCTGTGCCCCTCGTCGTAGGGGGTTTGGCAGGGTTTTCTGTTGCGACGGCGTGCGGGGCGGAACCTCGTGTGCCGCAGGTACCGCCGGCGGAGCTGGCGCGTCAGACGCTCGAGACGGTGGCAGAGAAGCTGCCGCGTGAGCTGGTGGAAAACGATCTGCTGAAAAAGATCGCCCGTTCGTGGGCATCGCTGGCTCCGGCGCGTCGCCTTGGCCTCGCGATCGAGGATGCTTCGGGGCGTTTGGCGTTTCTGCTGCTATCGAGCGGTGTCTGCTGCGTTTTGCTAACGATGGTGTCGTTATCGCTCCTCGGATTTGCCTTGGGACTTGTTGCTCCGTTTGCCGTTGGTGCCGCTCGGGATGGCTTTGAGAGCCGGCGCGAGCAACACGATGCAGAAGAGGCCATGCCCGAGGCGTTTACCGCACTTTCCATGTCGCTTGCCTCGGGACATTCACTGGCCCAGGGCATGCGCTTTGTGGGCGCTCATGCGCAAGAACCGGTGCATACCGAGTTTTTGCGGGTGGCGGCGGCAATCGATTGCGGCATCTCGGCGACCGACGCGCTCGATGACTTGCTCGTGCGCATCGACGCCCCTGGCCTTTCGCTTGTGACCTTGGCGCTTAAGGTGTCTCAGCGCACCGGTGCTCCGCTTGCCGACTTACTGTCCGAGGCGTCGAGCATGGTGGGGGAGCGCATTGAGCTCAAGCGCCGCCTGGATGTTAAGACGTCGCAGGCTCGCATGTCTGCGCATATGGTCGCGGCGATGCCGACGGGCATGTGCGCGGTGTTGGCGCTGCTTTCGGCAGATTTTCGTCGCGGTCTTGCGACGCCTGCCGGCGCGGGCACTGTGGTGCTGGGTCTTGCCCTCAACGCCGTTGCCCTGGTGGTTATCCGGCGCATTATGCGGGTGAAGCTATGAGCGCCCCGGTTGCAGTTGCGGCTTGCCTGTGCGCTCTGAGTGTATTTGTCGCGACGGGTTTGGATCGGGCGGATGCACGCAAGATCGCAGAGGCCTGCAAGCGCGAGGCGGTGCTGGTCGCTGCCGCGGGTCGCTCGGTGGTCGATGCTCTGGCCGTGCGAATGAAGGGCGCGGTTGGAGCGGGCGGCCCGGCGCGAGTATCGCTCGGCGAAGTGTCCGAGATGATCGATGTTGTGCGCTTGGGTCTTTCGGCCGGTCTTTCGTTTGATGCAGCGCTTGAGATTTTCTGCGCCAACCGCCGGTCAGTGCTGGCTCTTCGCCTTGAGCGGGCCTGCATGGCGTGGCAGGTGGGCGTGGGCACGCGTGAGGACGAGTTGTTGGCCGCCGCGCGCGATCTGGACGTACGAGCGCTCGAGACCTTTGCCATCACGGTGGGGCAGGCGCTCGCCCTGGGTGCCCCACTTGCCGAGACGCTGGCCGCTCAAAGTCGCGAGATCCGTGCGGCTCATCGCGCCGCGGTCGAGCGTGAGATCGAGCGTGCGCCCGTCAAGCTGCTGATCCCCACCGGCACGCTCATCTTGCCGGCGTTGCTTCTGTCCATATTGGGCCCGCTGCTGGGAGCAGGCGGGATGATGTAGGGAGGAATACATGAACACGATGGTCGAAGTTGCTGACAAGGCTTGGAACTGGGCTTTTTGCCGGGCGATCCGCGCTCGCCAGCATGCCAAGGAGCTGTTGCGGGAGGAGAGCGCGCAGGGTACCACCGAGTACGCCATTTTGGTGGGCGTGCTTGTGGTGATCGCGATTATTGCCATCGTTGCATTTAAAGGCAAGGTCCAAGATCTATGGAACGCTATCAGCGAGGGCATCAACAGTCTGTAGAGGGCGAGCGCCCCATCGGGGTGCTGCTGGTGTTTGCTTGCCTGACCGTGGCGATAGCGGCGGTGCTTTGGGGGCTTAACGCCGCGCGGCAGCAGCGTCCTGGGGCCGCCTTCGATTCGGGCTCAGATTCGGCGGTGGCGACTCAAAAAGATGAGATGCGAGATGCGGACGATTCGGATGTCGCTGTCACGGCGCAAACCTTTCTGCGGACGCTCGACAAGCGGTCTGGCACTGCGACGGATTCGCCTGAGGACAACGCGATTGCGGTCCGGCTTGCATGGTCCGAGGACCGACCGATGACCGAGGCAGCGGCGGATATGTTACGCGCCTACCGCGAGGTGCCAACGGCCCAGCTCGCCCTGAGCGGCTATCTCGATATTAAGGGCAACGTATGGGGCGCCATCGTGCGTAACGGACGCGGCTGGGTCGATATGGTGACGGTTGCCGCGGATACCGGCGATGCTTCGTGTCGTCTGCGCGCCGTGCGCCTGGTCCCGCAAACAATAAGCTCAAAGGAGGGATCGTGAAATGCATGGCGTTCTGCGTGAAGAGGTTGCCCAAGCGACTGTGGAATACGCCATCGTCACGGTGGCGCTGTTATCGATCGTGCTGGCGATCGCGGGGCTTTGGCGTGCTGGCACCGATGGGCGCTTGGCGGCGCTGGTTGAGCGGGCGGCATCCCATGGCGTTGCCTCGACGTCGGTTATCGACGCCGCTGCGGGCGCTAAGGACATTGCGTTGTATTGATATCGCGCGCGAGGACCGGGCGCAGTCTACGGTCGAGGCCGCTTTTTTGCTGCCGACGTTTCTGACGCTCATCCTTCTCGCACTGCAACCGGTGTGCCTGCTCTATACGCGCGCGGTCATGGAGTCTGCCGCCGCCGAGACCGCGCGGCTCATGACCACGACGACGGCGGAGGACGACGATCTTAAGGAGTTCACCCGCCGCCGGCTTGCCGCGGTGCCCAACGTTTCGATCTTTCATGCCGGCGGGCCGTTGTCGTGGAATATCGAGCTTGGTCGGGCCGGTGCGGGTGGCGTCTCGTCCGTGTCCGTTTCCGGCGAGGTCAGGCCGTTGCCTGTGATCGGTGCGTTTGCGCAGGCTATGGGTGGTACCGCCGAGGGCGGCTACGTTGAGCTCAAGGTCGATGTCTCGTATCAATCACGTCCCGAATGGCTGGAGGGAGATTATGATTCGTGGATTGCTACATGGGATTAAGCGTTTCTGGTCTAGATGCGTTTTGACGCGCCGTCCGAGCTGCCATCGCAAGCGAGGCGGCTTTATGGGCCGCGCCGGTATCGACCTGTTTATCGAAGACGGTGCCTACACCACGCTTTCTTCTGCCGTGGTCATCCTAGTGGTGCTCACGTTGTTGTTTTCGTCGACCGCGGCGATATGGAGCATGTCGCGTGCCGGGGATACCCAGGTGGCGGCCGATAGCGGCGCGCTGGCGGGTGCCAACGTAGTGTCGTCCTATCACACGGCTGCCACGGTGGTTGATGCGAGCATCTTGAGTCTGGGGCTGGCGGGGTTTGCCACAATCGGGACGGGCCTGGTCGCCATCCTCATCCCGGGTGCCGAACCAGTTGCCGGCAATATGGTCGACACCGGGATTGAGATCATTAAAACGCGCAACAAGTTTGCCAAAAGCGCATCGGAAGGCTTACAGAAAATCGAGACGGCTCTGCCGTATCTGATCGCCGCGCGTGCCACGCAGGCGGTGTCGGCGCAGGATACCGATAGTGTGACCTATACCGGTACGGCGCTTGCCGTGCCCAGGACATCCGAGTCTGATTTTGTTGCGCTCGAGGGTTCCGAGATCTCGACCGATGCCATTAAAGATGCGTCGGAAGATCTGGAGCGCGCGGCCGAGGAGCTACAAAAAGCATCGGAGGAGACGGCGAAGGCAAAGGAGCGTGCCTGGCTAGCGGATTGCGGTGGATCGGATAAAGGTTCGGTCGGCAGCTGTTCGTGTATGTGGGAGCGCGCGAAAAGCCTAACGGATCTCTCCGGTGTTCAAAATCCGCATTACGCTTCGAGCGTTACGTGGGAGCCTCAAGTTGCCCTTGATCGCGCGAAGGACTACTACCATTGGCGTCTGACAAATGAGAAGCCCCACGGCTCGAGTGTCGAGATGAGGGCAGAGTCTGCGGCGCGTAACGCGTTTTATACCTATGCGAGTGCGGAGGTCGATCGGGCATATATAACCGAGAACGGAGACAGGGTTTCCTCCTATATTCCACTGTTGCCGCGCAACTCTGATGAGGTTCGGGCGACGGAGCTCTATACCGATGCGGTGTGGCCGACGAGCGTGAACGATGACAAGGCGTATCTGCATTACGGGACGACCTGCCCTAACTATAAGAAAGGGACGCCGAGCGGATTTGCTTCGGTTGCCGATTACGATGGACAGGATAAATGCAGCAAATGCCATTTTGGCGTTTCGTCGCTTGGTGCTGTTGCGGCGCCTTCAACCTCTATCGAAAACGGCTTCGAGTATCACTTTGACAAGTTTAAAGACGCCCTGGAAGACTACGTCGAATGCCGCAACAAAGAGCTCGAGCTCGAACGTCAGACCGAAGACGAGACCGACCGTGCGAGCAATGCGTTTGACCAGGCCATCAAAGCGCTTTCGGGCGAGCGTCCGCGTATCGCTCCGCCCGGTCGCAACGGCGTAGTTGCCCTTGCGGTTTCGGGTGCCATCTCGAGCCCCGATGAGCTCAACTCTTCGTTTAGCACGGCAGTCAGGCTCGGCGATCGCGGTGCTATCTCTGCCGCGGTGTTGGCACCCGATGAGGCGACGGCGCAAAACAACGTGCTTTCGCGATTTTTCTCGACATTGAAGGAACGCTCGGGCGGCGTTGCCGGCGTGCTCGACGGCGTCATGGATGTTTGGGGACGGCTGCTCGTAGGATACGGTGATATCCAAGGTTCGGCCGACGAACTTATGGACGAGATGATTAAAGGCCTAGGAGGGGGCAGCGGCGCGTTGGGTTCCATCGCATCGTGGCTCGGCGATACCGTTTCGGCGTCCATGGCGGCGTTGGGTCTGGAACCGTGCGACTTGCGCCTGCGAAAGCCAGTGCTGACCGATTCCGCCAACGTCATTAAGAGCCCGGGGTCTGACATTGCTGGTCTCTCTCAAGCGCAAGACAAGCTGCGAAGTATTCCGTTGGGCGTGACCGATCCCAAGGCGCTTTGCGAGGCGTTGGAATATCAAGTCGAACGCACCATTAGCGGTACGGTGTTCACGCTTGCGGAGATTCCTCTGCCCGGCGGCGGCTCCATCCCACTCACCGTCGATGTTGCCACGCTGGTTGGCGCTCTGGGCGGTGGGTCGTAATGAGTATCCGCATGCGTCTGCGCGAGGAGCGCGCCCAAGCGACGGTGGAGATGGCGGTGGTTACGCCCGTTTTGCTGGTGCTGGCACTCATCGTGTACAACGTCATGATCTTTGCCAGCGCTGTCGCGCGCTTCGACCGCGTGGTACCCGACATCGTGTTGGCGCACGCCGTGGCGTCGGAGGGGGAGGGCGACGAAAGCTCTGCCGATGCCTCGGCGACGGTTCAGACTCAAATTCTGAATGCCATGGAAGGCTATGACTTGCGGATCGAAGTGTCGAGCGAGCAAGGCGCGAAGGCATCGGATGGTGGCCTGCTCTCCCTATCCGGTACGTTTAGGACCTACACCTGCACCATGCACTATGAGCCGTGGCCGACTTCTCTCAGCATCGCTGGCGTTTCGCTGGGGGCGCCGACAACGTTGTCGCACGAGCGCGCGGTGACGGTCGATCCATGGCGTCCGGGGGTGGTCATGTGACCGCGGTCTCGTCCTACATCGCCTACGCGCGGGCACTCAACAGGCTGGGTTGGACGCCGGCCGAGTTTGCGGTGGCGGAGTCGTTTGTCGTGCGCCTGCGCGGCATGCTGGGACGGCGTCCGGTTGCCGCCAACGGCCTGCCGCTCGTCATGGCGTTTCCACGCTGCTCTTCGGTCCATACGTGTTTTATGGCCTATCCCATCGACATCGCCTTCATCGATGCGCGCGGCTATGTCCTCGTATGCTACGAAAACGTACGTCCCTGGCGTATGTGCTCCTGCCCCGGCGCCTGGGCCGTACTAGAGCGCCCTTCAATCATTGTTTCGACCCCTGCTCTCCAACGCGTGCCGGCTTAAGGGACTGAGCGAAAAACTTCTTGCTGCCGGCTGATGCCTCTGACGTGCCGATTTATAGAACCGAGGCTGTGCTCAAAAACTTTTTTAAAATTCTCGGTTGACCGGAACGCGTCCTTGGTTATACTAATCAAGCCTTGAAACAAGGCACACCTCAAATGGCTGGGTAGCTCAGGTGGTAGAGC
>DBEXMY010000022.1:0-2619 GCA_048168905.1 Collinsella sp.
ACCGTCCGCACCGCGCGTGCGCCTACGGACCTTAAACCGAACCTCATACGAGTCAAGAAACGCGATGACGAACGTGCCCACCGCCGCGAGGGCGGCGAGCGCGTTAAGGAATTTCAGCATTTGGGGACCTCCGATCGAGTCGTCGGCCGCCCGCGCACGGGATGCGTCGCAAGGATATTTTACTGCGAGTGTATGCACCCACGCCTGGTAAACGCGATTTTGACAAACATTTGTTCGATAGTTACACACACGGTTCCTCTTCCGGCGGAGCCTGGCCGCATTGTCCGGGCTTGCCCGACGTGTTTGCGTTTTCAAAATGTCCCGAATCGGTGGGGCGATCCAGGATACAATAGCTACAGGAAACGACGCACCCCGCGTAAATGTTTGGGAGCGCGGGCGGCCTAGTTTTCAGCTTTTGTTAAATGCCCGGGCTCCGAACCCGGGCATTCTTATTTGCGCTTGTTGCGGCGCAAATGCCTTCTACCGTCCGCACCGCGCGTGCGCCTACGGACCTTAATCCGAACCTCATACGAGTCAAGAAACGCGATGACGAACGTACCCGCATCGGACGATGAAGGCTGGCTGCGTTGTCCAAAAAACAGGGCAGACTCCAGCGCGGAGTCTGCCCCGAAAAGAAAATGGCAAAGCAAGAACGTCGATGGACGAGAAAAGTGTCCGCAAGTCTCATGGCCATCACATCCCACCTGCCAAAGGGATGGGTGAGTGAGCGTTACTCCTGCTCGGACTCCTCAGCCTGCTTACGGCTGCGAATGAGGTGCGCCACGCCGATGCACAGCACCGCGCCACCAGCGATCCAAGTGAAGGTCACGCCGTTAAGACCGGTCAGCGGGAGGCCAACCTGCTTGGTATCGCCAACGGTAATGTTGAAGTAGCCATCGGTGACCTTGTCCGAGCCGGCCTGCGCCGTTAGCCTGTTATCACCGGCTTTCTTATCGGTAAGGCCAGCGATGACCTTGTCACTCTGGTTCTTGACATCAAGCTTGCCAGAGAGCGCAGTAAGACCAGCGTTCGGATCAATGGCGTTCATGGTCGGCTTGATCTCGAAGGTGAAGGGTTCGACCTTGGTGTAACCACCGGGAGCAGAAGTTTCCGTGACCGTATAGACGCCAGCATCGAGACCGGTAAGCGTAAGGACACCATTGGGGTCCATCGAAAGCTCAACCTTGCTGTCGCTCAAAGTGCCGTCACTCTTGACATATTTAACGTTTGCGCTGTTCTCGTCACCGTTAGTTGTGTCACCAGCGGCGATGGTGAACATAGCACCTTTCAGCGCCTTCTCAGTGCCAAGGTCAACCTTGTTGATCTTGAGGCCGTAGGTATAGTCCACGACGGTGTCGGGCGCCGAGGTGCCAGTGCCTGCGACCATGGGGTTGTTAGAATACTCGAGCGTAACAGTATTGGGGTTGCCCTCCAGCTTGTTGTTGGCCCCTGCAATAACCGCCTTTGTGTTGAGCTTTGCCTTGTAGAAGACAACAATATTGGTGTTGGCATTGATCGTAAGCGTTCCGCCATTTTTCGCGGTGGCCGACTTCAGCCCATTGGTTCCAATAAAGTTAACTGTCAAAACACGCTGATTTGACTCAGAAGGGGCATCCACATCGTAGCTAGTCGGATTAATCTCGGTGTATTCACCATTATTCAGCGCATAAACGCTGATCGAGCCTTTGATGTAGTCGAGACCGTCCGTCAGCTGATCCTTGAACTTGTAGGAATAGGTGTCGTAGCTATCGTAGTTGTCCGCAATCGTACCGGTGAGCCGGTAGTTGACCTCCTGGCCGACCTGGGAGTCCGCAGCGTCTACCCAGTCAGTCTCGCCGGTAATGTCACCGCCCGCCACCTTAGAAGCATCGAGGATCTTTTTCTCGACCGTGGGGATGCTGGTCTTCTCAGTTACAGTCACGGCTCCGCCGCCCACGAGGGCGAAAATCGGAGACGTGCCGGTGTTCTTCTTGGCAGCGTTCAGACTATTTTCGTCGGTCACAAACAAATAATAACCAGAACCGGCGGTGGCACTCCAAGGCTGTCCGGCAGGGATACCAGAATCGGTCGGAGTTTCATTCTTTACGACATTCGCAACTGCATAGAGAACATTGCCAGTGGCGACTCGCGTCCCCTTAATAGCTCCGTTAGCTGAACCTGCAATCGGACCACCCGCGTTCGCCATAAGGAATTCGGCGACATCCTGAGCCGTGGGGTTCTTAGGAAGATTAGTCACCACACTGGATGCATTGTGGCGACTCCAGTCCTCGATGGCATTAATCACTTTGTTGCCAAGCTCGGTGTTAGTCCACTCAATGTTCTGAGCAATCTTGCCCTCCGTCTTGTCGGTCACCGTTGCCTTGAAGATCTGGTACGCCTTGAAGCTGGCGTCCTGGTTGTCGCCAATATTGTTGATGGTAATGATATTGGTCGTAGCAGGCGCATCCTCAGCAAACGCCATCGTGACCGGGGCCATCACGCCGCCGAAGCTCAGCGCTGCTGTGAGGCCGGCGGTTACTGCCAGGCGTGCGATGTTCTTGCTCATGCTCATCTTCTTTTCCTCTGCTTTCTGCTCGAATTCCATTTGATCTAAATCTGTCTGTCTGTGTCTTAGCATCT
>DBEXMY010000023.1:0-9196 GCA_048168905.1 Collinsella sp.
CTTGCGCAGGACTGTAGAGCAGGGAACTTCGTGCCCGCAGCCCGGGAGGGCATTGCGTTTAGAAGATGAGCCTAGCGTTTATCCCTTCGGGACAAGAGCATCGCAGCCATGAAAGCGATAATCGCTAGCGTTAGCAGCGTCAAAAGCAGAGCGAGCGAGTTGTCGCCCGTCGCAGCCAGGCCAAACAGGCCGGGCTTTTTGGGGCCAGCGGGCTGCGCAGGAATTGTTTCGCCATCGTCCTCGGCGGTGATCTCCCAGCGAATGCTCTTGCTTGCGTCGGCAAGCTCGTTGCCCACCGACGTCGGGACACTCAGCTGCAGATTGAGCACCGTGCTGCCATCGCTCGTAAACGTTGCGACCTGCGTGGGATATGCGAATACGCTGCCAGGCGTTCCCGTCTGGAGCCAGCCTGCAGATGCATCGCTCGCCGACGCCGTTAAGGTAATGGGCGACAGCAGGTGTGCCGTCTCGTGATCGACAACGGCCCGCACAAACACGCGTACCTGGGACTTTACGCCCGTGGCACGAACCTCGATCTGCTGCCCGCGCGTATCGCCGGGCATTAGGTCTTTAAAGGCGGGAAACAGATCTGGCTCCCCCGAGGAGCCCGTCGCTCCCGTTACCGTCAGCTGGCGCGCATTTCCGTCATAGGCAATCGCGGGAGTATCGGCAAACGCGCGGGCGGGAACGGCGAGCGCGACCACGCAGAGAATGGCCGCGACCATGCAACGCAAGGAGCGCGTAACGCCTTTGCGAATTGGGAGCGCCATACTCACGCACCTCCATGTGGCGGCACCAGCACGCCATCATTGACCGTACATTTCCATGCCTCGGTGACCGCATCGTCGGGCGTGGACTGAATCGCCTGGGTCGAAATGTCGACTACTAGGTTTTTGCCATCTGCCTTCTTCTCGGTCACGCTCTTGATGAGCACGCCCGTCTTGCCGAGCGGCGCAACAGGCGATGTCCAGTAGTAGAACCCGTCGCTCGCAAGAACCCAAGATGAAGGGCTGTTAGTGGCGGCATCGCTTTTATCGCCCCACTCAATGGTGTAGTCGGTGCCGGCAACCGGCTCATCCCACAGGCGCGTGCCATCCTGGTCCTGCCAGTAGATATCCACCGCAACACGCAGGTATGCCGGAGCCGAGCCCGTGTTTTTTACCGAGACATCCCTTTTCACGTTGTCCTTGAGCGTCTCGTCCACCGAAGGCGACACCGAGCCAAAGCCAAACTCGTTGACCAGCACGCCCGTAACCGAAAGCCACGCAAAGGTGCCGGCAGCGCCGGCCAAAAGGAGAACGCCGGCAAGGAGGGCGACGATCCGCTTGTGCTTAGTCATCCTAGTCCTCCCTCCTCAGCGTGCCGTTTTCCCAAACATTCTTGGCACGCGAGCCGCCATCGACCCATTTGTCCTTCGCGCGCGTGTTGACGCACGTCACCACGGTGTCGCCCGCGCTCGAGGCGGACGAGATGGTCAGCTCGGCAGATTTACCGGGCGCCTTGCCCGGCGTGCTCAGTTCACCCTCGTAGCGCCATGCCCAAGCCGTATCTTCCTCGACGGTATAGATGCCCGTCGGCGCGGCGAACTGCACGCTGCCGACATACCAGGTCTCGCCGTCTTCGTCGCGCCTCTCGCTAACTTTCACCTCGACCATGCGCGTCTCGGCAGGAGAATCCTCCGACGCCTTGCGTGCCACCTTAAAGCGGAACGTTTGTCCCATGGCGCTAGCATCGGTGGTCTTTTTGACGATCGTCAGCGCATGGGTCTTGGCGAAGTCGAACACGGCATTGCCGTCGCCTTGCTTGCCTTCGCCCGTCTTCTTGGACTCCAGGCGGT
Organism: Collinsella sp.; assembly: GCA_048168905.1. Lineage (GTDB taxonomy): Bacteria > Actinomycetota > Coriobacteriia > Coriobacteriales > Coriobacteriaceae > Collinsella. The sequence goes on from DBEXMY010000023.1 coordinate 1,838, forward strand.
TGGCCAAGTCGAACGAACCGTTACCCGAGCCCAAGCTGTAGAGCGAGACATACTGGTCGTTAACGGGTTTCTCCGTCATGGACGCATCAGGACCGTAGCTCGCCCGCTTAACGGTAACAGTCAGCTGCGTCCCCATAAACGGCTCAGCAAAGCAGACCTTAAAGGGTGCTTTGTCGGCGCTATTGTCGACTGTGTTGACGGCGTTGGGATCGAGCAGCCATTTAAGCTGCGCGGTGGTCATGGTTACGTGGTTCTCGTGGTCGGATGTATCCTTGGCGACCACGCGATACGTCACGGGATACAGGTCCATGTCGCCCTTAACCGGCTCGTCCTTAAACTCATCCCAAGACTTCGCAGCGCCACCGTCAGGCACATATCGCCACTCCAGGAAGAGTTCGCGCACGTCACCGCTGGCCGCCCGTTCATCGAGCAGCGCGACGATCTTGGAGTGGGCGTCCGGGTCGTATGCCACGGACTTTTTCTCCATCTCGGGATTGCCGTTGTCGTCATAGACCGGGTTGCCGCTCTCATCCACCTTGGGAACATCGACGTTATGAACAAAGCCGGCGCCCGTCGCGCGCTCGCCGTCCGAGTCGACCGTCGCCGTAAAGACGACCGACCCGTCGACACCGTGATAGCGAACCTTATACGGCGCGATCTTGTACACCGCGGTGTAGGTCACGCTCTCAAAGGGCTCGCTGCCCTCGAGGGGATACTTCTCGTCATCGGTCAACAGTGTGTATTTGCCATCGGGTTCGTAATCGCGCGACCAGCCGACAAAGTCGTACTTGGTGCCGTCAATGCCCACAACCTCGGTTGCAGCTTTTACCTCCAGCGAAATCTGATCGCCAGAGTCGGTGCGCGAAAGGAAACGCACGGAACCGGAGTTTTCCAGATTGCCATCGATATTCGATTGGACCTTGACTGCACTGGGGCGATAAACCGGATATAGTTCCATAGGTGCCTTGACCACGGTGTTTTTATTCACCATGGGAAGGCCGTCCGACCAAACGACATAGCCGCTGCCAACTGCCGGTTTGGTTTCCGTCCAGCCCGCGAACACGTTGTATGCATTCGTTGCGGCATCGATGTCGCCAATGTTATACGTTGGCAGCGGGATGCCGTCCTTAAGGCTGCCGAGAGAATCGCCCTGCTGAGCTACCTTACCGTCCACATCCTTGGCATTGAGATGGTACACGACCGCCAACGGCGAATAGTACGCCACGAATGTATAGGTCCCGCCGGGCTCCACCGGATAGGAATACGAGTTACCGCCGTTAGGTTCGAGCTCCTTAACCTCGCCATTCGGAAGTTCGATTTCGACCTTATTCAGCTTGTATAGCTCACCGCCGGACTTGTATACCGTAGTTTCGATATCAGGGGTCACCGTTGCCGTAGCAGGATCGGTACCCGCGTTGATAACGGGATCGATGTCGTACCTAGGCACATTAACCTTGTCCGTGCCATCAAAACCTGCGCGGTGCAGGTTGGTGGTGTACCTAACGTCGTACTTCGCGTACACCGGATAGGCATCCTGGTACTGGGTGACCTTGAAATCTGGTTTCACCAGATACGGTTCGGCCTTATCCGGGTCAGAAGTGGTGAAGGAATCGCCCTCGACATCGTAGATATACTTCCAGACGTCAGAACCCTTCGGGACCTCGGCGGTCGAAATCCAGCCCAGGAACTTATAACCCGGCACCGCCATCTCGGCATCAGTCGGCGAAGACTCAAGGGTCAATGGGCTTTCATAAGAACCAGTTGGCTCATCCTGCGGGTCCCCTGTTGCCTCAACCGAAGTGTTCACGTGCGGGTAGTAATACGTGTACGTAGGGTCTGATCCATTCACCTTATTTTGCAGCAGGTTGCTTTCGTAACGACGCGTAGCGGCCTTCAGGATTGTGTTGTCCTTGTTGTAGAAGTTAACGTCTGTAGTAATCATCGCGCGAACGTAATACTTCGTATCGAGATCCAGCATCGTGCTTTCGATGGGATTTTTCACATACGTCCAGCAGCCATTGCCGCGCTCAAGCGTCCAGAAATTCAGGCGATAGCGATCATTCACCAGTTTGACCGTTACGTTCAGCGAAGCCGAAGTCCAGGTATCGCTTAGCGTTGCAGCGCCTGGAAAATCGGTATCGGCATAGAGGTCTTTTAGAGTATCGGCTCCCGTATCGTTTTTAACGTTGTGCGAGTACGCATTAAGGGGACTCACGACAAGGGTTTCCTTCGTGAAGCGCGTGTCACACGTTTCGTCATACCTATCCTTTATACCGTGGTCAACATGCTCCGGACCCCAGTGGACGACGTTTTCACGCACGAAGGTACTACCGAGGTTTTCCTCAAAGGGCGTTTGATAGCGATTCCAAACGGAACAAAGTAGCTTGCTGTCCGTAAACCCATGGTTGGTATAAGCCCGAACGTAATAATCCACGCGGTACTCAAAGCGCGCCGTATAGGTGTGCAGCACGGTTAGATCGACATCGGCAGGGAGTGTATAGCTGGGGTCTCGGCTTACGCGGACCTCAACCGTGGACCCATCGGCGACCTGCTTGTTTTCGTACCAGCCCAGGAAGCGATACCCATCGGGCAGCTTGCCGCCCTCGGACAGGGGCGTACCGTCCGTGTCGCGCACCTGTACCGTGTAGACGCTGGTGCCGTCCCCGGCAGTCTGGACGTCGACTTTGGTTTTGCCAACGCCGTCACGTAGGGTCTCATTGTCGATTTTGTCCTGCTCATTGCCCTCGAACACCGTCATGATGTTCGACACGTAGTCGCTGTACACGGGATAGAAATCGGTGGGGCCGACCACGGCAATCTCGCTGCCCACGGGATAGAATGCTCCCTTGTTTTTCAGATCAGCCAGCTGATCTGAGGTAATGGCAGCATAGGCGCCATTCATGCTCTTATCGGCATTCGGCTGCGTGGTCCATCCAATAAACGTCGCGGTAGGCGGCAAGCCGCCGCGATCCGCGGGGGCAGCGGGCGTCAAACCGACGCCATAGCGGTACCAGTCCGTAGACTGATCGTGCGCCTTGCCGTCTTTCCAATTGAGCATCTCGCCCTTAACGTTATAGAACAGCACCTGCGCCTCGTATGAAGCGATAAAGAGGTCATTGCCCTTGAAGCCCTCACTCTCGGCATGATCCTTGCCGTTGTCGGCAGTGTAGATAGACGTCGCCTCGTGCTTCGTGTTGTCCTGAACGCGCTTGCCATCTTTCACCGCAGCGTCATCGGTCTTGCCGTCAAACCAGCTGTTGTCTTGTCCAATTCGATTCGCACGCACATCGCGCTCGCGGAACCAGCCCATAAAGCGGTAGCCGCCGTTCGCTTCGCTCAGCCCCGCAGGCTTTGCGGAGGTATCCTGCCTGAACGTCACCGAGGTATCGCCCTGGGCCAAGCCCTGAGCAGTTCCCGCCAGCACGGCACTCACGACAAAGGCGTACGGATCCGTGGTCGCCTGGTCTTTGCCAAGTTTGGTCTTCTCGATTGTCGCGGTACCCGCGCCGGGAAAATCAATCGTCGCCTTAACGCTCTGGCCATGCACGGGGATATTCAGTCTGTAATCCATCGCCCACTCGTTGGCATGCGAACCGCCAAGGGCCTCATCGTTAGCGGTCGAGCGCATGGTGCCGGCGCAAAAGTCATAGTCGTGCTGTTCCCACAGCTCGCGCGTGGTGTAGCGCTCGTCATCCCACGGGCCGTAGCCGTCGCCCTTGGTGGTACCGTCGCCGCCAAACGAGGGGATCTTCTTTTTGGCAGGATTGCCCTGGCTATTGCCGGAAAGGCTCACACTCGGCTTAAAGTAACATTCGGTGACCGTGGCATCGCCCTTGTTGGCGCGCGCAGCAATACCGCCCAGGTTCACGTCGTTTTGGATGATGGGGATCACGGCGATGGGGTTGTACTGACGCGAGCTCAAGTCACCCGCAAAATGGCTGCGGACGAGCTCGTTGCCCTTTTCAGTCAAAATACGGCCCGCCAGGCCACCCGTCCACGCGCGCGTCACGGCGACAACACCCACGTACGACGCGGCATAGCTGTAGCACTGCGCCGTCGAGAAGCAGTCGATGATCTTGGCGTCGCCCGCCATGCAGCCAACAAAGCCCGAGGCGTACACGTTGTTGCCGCCCAGGGCGCCGACGGCCACATCGTATTTATTGGTGACGTCGGTCATGCCCTTCTCGGCAATCGAGCCATCCTCGTTGCGCGTAGGCGTCACGCGGCAATACTCGATGGTCGACTCCTTAACGTAGCCGGCAAACGCCGCCATATACAGGCCCTCGCCACCGATTGCCTGTACGCCCGAAGTCGTGTTGTTAACGGCGCGGCCACCACGGACCTCGCAGTTGTAGAGTGTGCAACCATCGAGCTCGCCGGCAATCAATCCACCCTCAAAGCCCGCGTTAGTAATCACGTTGAGCATGTTGTTGGCGCACGTAACGTGCAGGGTGCTCTCCATGACCATAACGTTTTCGAAGTGTGTTTTGACGGCCTTGCCCACGATAATGCCGCCGCGGAAGTCAGCCCAAATGTTGGCGTCCTCGACAAGGAAGTTCTTGATGGTGGCGCCGTCGGTCTCGGCAAAGAAGCCCGTATCGCGCTCGGGGTCCAAGACCTTATTCTCGTAGTTCAGGCCCTTCACGGTATGGTTTTGACCGTCAAAGACGCCCTTAAAGGGATGTTCTTTGTTGCCAAAGGAGAGGTGCTTGACTGTATCCGCAACAATGGCGTTCATATCATCATCGTTAAGAACGATATCGTTATCGAGATAGACGCGCCACTGCGATGTGTCGCGCTGACGCGACAGCGCGACGCACGCCAAGAAGTCGTTCCTGTTTGTGATATGGAATTCGATCTGTTCCTCGGCATGCGCTGCCGCCGGCAGCACCATAACGCAGCAAAGGGCAATCGCCGCGACGGCAACCAGCCTGCTGAGCACACCTCGGTTTCTGTTCTTGATCTCCATGGGCTAGTTCGCCTCCGGCCAGCCCGCGGCGTCGAGCACGTCGAGGACAGTATCGTTTGCCTGCTGGTTTTTGGCCTGCACGGCCTGGACGTCGATACCGAGTTTGAATGAGCCACCGCGCGCGGCATCGTTGTAGTCGCCCACAAAGCGCAGCGAATCCATGAGACTCTCCGTCATGGCACCGGGGTCGAGCATGCCGCCACGACCAGCCAATCCGCGGTAGTAGTACCACCCATCGCCGCCATCGATCCACGGGGACCCCTCGCCCGCGTTCACGTGAAAGGCGACGTTGCCCGAGGCATCCGCACTCGTACCGTCGGGTGCCACTGACGTCATGCGCAGACGAGCGCGAACGTACTCAGGCTGCGCGCCGGCGTTCTCCACGCGCACAATGCGGCTAATGTCAGAGCCCCCGGCCTTGGTGTCGGGATAGTCCCCGTGCTCGTCAGCCTCAAACGGAATCTCCTCGCCCTGCTCGTTGAGGGTGTATTCGCAGACTCGTACCTTCACGCTGCCAAACGATAGAACGTTGTTCGCCGGGACCATATCAACGGTAAAAGCCAGCGTGCCACACAGGCACGCCAGGGCAAACAGCGCCATCGCGGCAAGCGCCAAGGTGCGTTTCTGATTGTCGGAAAGATTGTTGAGCATTACGTTCGCCAATCGTCGATCAAAGGGGGATCGAGATCCCGACCCGAATATAGGGGTTGGGGAGCGGGTCGGGATCTCGGTGGAAGGGGGATTACTTCTTGGTCTTAGCCCAGGCCTTGGCCTGAGCAACAGCGTTGGCGGCAGGAGTAGCCTCCTCGCCCTTCTGGCCGTCGCCGAAGATGTAGGCGGAAACCGTCATCTTAGGAGTGGTGGCAACCATAGAGCCCTCCAAGGTGCTGGGGAACACAACCTTGCTAAAGAGCTCGCCGGTGTAGACATCATCGGAGGCATCCTTGGCTTTCAGAACGGCAGGAACGCCAGTCGTGGAGCCCTTGGCATACATGAACAGGCCGCTCAGATACTTGCCATCGGCGGACGTGGTCACCTCACCATCGACCGGCTTCCAGTTGTCGTTGAGGGTGAAGTACGGGGTGCTCGCGGGAGCGGCGGTGTCATTGACCATGGCGTTCTTCACATAGATAAACACGTAGGCGTCATCGGAGCCCTTCTTGACGCCGACGTTGGGGTTCTTATCGGCAGTTGCGCCGGGAACGATCTTGGAGTCGTCGACCCACTTGGTCTCGAACAGGTAGGCCTTGCCAGTGTTCGGATCATTGGGTTTCGGCTTCTCGGGATTGTCCGGATCAGGCTTGTTTTCCGGGTGGCCAAAGCTACCAACCGTAAACACGTTCTCCAGCGACTGCGTGGCCGTCAGCCATGCATAGGTGCCCACGCCGGCAGCCAGTACCAGCAGCAGCAAGGCGGCAATGATGCCGTAGCGCTTTTTCTTCTTGTTTTCCATCGTTCTCTTCCTTTCGAAAATCGACTTCCCCGGCAACGGCCCTTGCCGTTGCCGGCACCTCTCCCCTGCCGCTATGAACGCCGCCCCTTCGCATGCGCGCGGGCATGATTGCCCGCAGGCTCGTCGGGAACCATCCGATCGAGCACAATCGCCGCCGCGACTAGCAGCGCCAGAACGGCCACCACAACAAGCAAACCGGGCATCGTCGTGCAATATGCATTAACGAAGCCCAGGTAAGGGACACAAAAAGAGACGACGCCGATCACGCGTGAAAAAGGCGTCTGCTCGGCGTCGTGCATGATGATTCCATCTGCATTTTTGTTTGCGATTCCCTGCGTGCTGATCGTCTGCGCCACAGGGTCGACCTCGTACACCTGGTGAGTCACCACAGCGCCGTCCGATCGGTAAAAAGTTGCACTGTCGCCCACGGCAATATTCGTTGGGTCAACCTGGTGAACAAACACCATGGAGCCGACGGGGAGCTCGGGTTCCATAGAGCCCGAGAGCACGGCGAAGGGCATGTAACCAAATGCACGGGGAGCGAAAGAAACGACGGCAAGGGCTATGACAAGCGCGAGCGCCATGCCACTAAGAAGTGAAATAAATCGTCTGAATCCGCGCGCTGCCAACGTGATTATTTCATCACCATCGAGGCCATATTCGATCCCATCAAGGATTAGCCGCTTTTCTAAGACGTTTAATAGATGAGTTCGAAAAAGCCAATCTGAAATCTATTTCTAACAATCACCGTAACTACTTCCGCGTTTTTATCAACGTCTTTCCGCCAAATGCTACTATTTTTGCCGTAAGCGGTTATTTGTCCCCGCACTTGTCTGCTTTATCCAACGCCTGCGGCTAACCCCTACACAACTTCTCAATAGATGGTCTAATATTTTGTCCGGCTCAGATCTCGTGCGGGGCGGCGCGGGGGGGGGGG